>JANNQE010000048.1:0-3929 GCA_031441625.1 Planctomycetia bacterium | reverse complement strand
AACAGCTTGCCAAGGTTGAGTTTGGGCAGGATTCGCCTCGCTATGCGGCGTCATTTGCCCAAATTGTCACGCCGCCGCAAGCCTTGTTCTGGCAGGCGATTACGCCCTGATGGCGGGTACTACCCGCGCTGTAGTGTTAGGGACGGGACGCGAGTGCGAGTCGTGAATTGCGCGGCGGGGGGGCGTCCTTCGAGGGTGTCGGCGGGTCCACCTGTCGGAAATTCGGCCGTGCGTTACGGCTTGCTCAGCGGTGCGTTCAGTTTCTTTGCCGCCGCAACCACGGCGTCGTACCGAACGTCCTTGCGGAGCGGGGTGAGGTCGGGGTCGGAGTCCACGAATTCCAGCCCGCCGCGGTCGTGGAGGGCGTAGGCAAGCAGCTTCAGTGCCGCGTCCGCGTCCTTCGGGTGGGTGGCTGAGGTGAGGGCGAAAATGCCCGCCACCTGGTAGCGGAAGAGCGGCGTCGGGTTCCGCTTGAGCACCTCGGCGGCGTCGGCGTGGGCGGCCTCCCGTTCGCCCAAACGCGCGAGGTACACCCCGCGGCCGGCTCGGGCGGGGGTGAAGTCGGGTTCGTCGTCGATCAGCCCATTGAGCACCGTCACCCCGTCCGCCACTTTACCCAAGTGGTCGGCGAGCGCCCCGGCCTTGTTCTGGCGGGCGTCGCGGCTGCTGGGGTTCGACTTCAATGCGGCGTCGAAGTCGGTGATCGCCCCTTTCACGTCTCCTGAGGTCAGCTTCGCCATCCCGCGTGTCACCCAACTCGTTTCGTCGCCCGGTTCGGTGGTCATGCCGAGTTTGCGGTCGGCCGCCTCTCCGGTCGGGTCCTTCAGCCGGGCCTTCGCCTCCGCCCGCAGGAAGTAGGTGCGGGTGTGCTCCGGCCACAGGTCGAGCGCGCGGTCGAAGTCGGCGACTGCTTCCCGCGGGCGGTCCGATTGCAGGCGGGCCAGCCCTCGGTCGGTGAGCACGTGAGCGGCGTCGGGTTCCAGGGCGAGGGCGGCGTCGAAGTCGGCGACGGCACGGTCGAACTGCTTCAACTCCAACAGTGCCCGGCCGCGGTGGGCGAGGAGTGGGGCGTTCGGCCGGCCGTGCAGGGCGAGGGCGGTGGTGAAGCAGGCGACGGCGTCGGCGAACTCGCCGAGGGCGGTGTGGCACTCCCCCTTCGCCACCCAGTGGCCGGGTTGCAGGTCGGCGGGCGGGCGGGCGTTCAGGGCGTCGATCAACTTCCGCGGTTGGTTGCGGCCGACGACGAGCGCGGACAAATCGTCCGAGGCGGAGGGCGCGGCCTTCGCGTCCAGCAGTTGGCGGAAACGGTCGACCTGCTTCTTGCGATCCGCTTGCTCCAAGAGTGCCAGCCACCCGGCCGCGCGGGCGCGGCCACCGCCGGCCGGCCGGCTGGCTTCCGCGGCGGCGATGAGCAGGTGCAGCTCGGCCACCTCGTCGGCGAGCGGGGCGGCCGACAACTTCACCTCCGGCGTGCCGCTGTCGCCCCCGGGCAGGCCGAAGCGGGTGAGCGTCTGTTTCGCCTTGTCCACCGCGGCGGTCGTCTCTCGCTCCCCGCCGGGGGCCACCAGTGCGAGCCGGTGGTCGGCCAGCTCGTCGCGGAACTGGCGGACGGCGACGGTGCGGGTGGCGGCGTTCCGCTGGTCGATGACGGCCAGCAGCACGGCGAAGGCGACGAAAAGGACTCCGACGGCGACACTCGTGATGAACGCGGCCGACTTCACCCACGGGTGCCGCCGGGCGAACTTCCGCGCCCGCTCCCACGCCGACGGCTCGCGGGTGTGTACCAGCGGGCGGTCGTCCAGGTGCGCCCGCAGGTCGTCGCGGAGGTGGTGGGCCGACTGATACCGCCCGGCCGGGTCGGGGTGAAGGCAGCGGGCGAGGATGGCGGCCTCGGCCGGGCTGACGGCCGGGTTGAGTGAGCGGGCGGACGGGAACGGCTTGGCCCGCTCGGCGCGGATGCGGGCGAGGCGGTCGGGCAGCGGGGCGGCGGCGGGCACGAACGTGCAGTGGCCGGTGAGCAGCTCGTACAGCATCAGCCCGATGGCGTAGGTGTCGCTCCGCGGGTCGGCCGGCAGGCCGCGGTGCGCCCGCAGGGCGTCGAGCTGCTCCGGGGCCATGTACATGGGCGTGCCGCCGACCGACTCGGCCGGCCGCCCGTCGGCCGCCGCCGCCAGGTTGAAGTCGAGCAGCATCGGCCGCCCGTCGTCGGCGATGAGCACGTTAGCCGGCTTCAGATCCCGGTGCAAGATGCCGCGGTCGTGCGCGTGCGCCAGCCCGTCGGCCAACTCGGCCCCCAGCCACAGCACGGCGGCGGTGTGGGTCATCCCCTTCATGCGGTCGAGCGGGGTGGCCACCGGTGGCACGGCTGGGAGCGGGTCGGCCACGGCGGCGTTCACCGACTCGTCCTTGTGCTGCTGGACGGTGCTGGCGAACTCGTGCCCGGAGGTCGGCGGCGGGCCGGGGCGGCGGCGGAGGTCGGCCAACACGTCGGCCAGGGTGGTCGCCCCCAGGTACGGCATGCACACGGCGTGGAAGCGGCCGGCGTGGTGGGCCGAGTGGATGGGGACGATGTTGGTGTGCTGGAGGCGGGCGAGCGTCTGCGACTCGTCGGACAACTGGTCGGACACCTTGAGCACCACCGGCCGGCCGGCCAGGTCGGGTTGGTGGGCCAGGTATACGCGGGCGAACCCGCCGCGGCCCAGCTCCTTCACCAGCTTAAAGCCGAGGAACCAGCCGCCGGGGGCGGGGTAGTCGGTCGGCTGCGGGTCGGCAGGCAACTCGGGCGTGTGCCCGAACGGCCGCCGGCCGGCCCGCCCCCACGACCCCGGCTCCGACGCCGGCCGGTGGGCGGACTGGAGGGAGAGCATCGGGTCGGTCCGCGGCGGGTCGTCCGCCCACCCGTTCACCGCTACCCCGTACCGGCGGGCGTACTCGACGGCGGTCGGCCGGTCGCCGGCCTGTTGCCGCAGGCGGTATTCCTCGAACACCACCTGCCGCAGGTGGTCCGGGCTGGCGAACAGGGCGGGGAAGGCGGCGCGGTAGTCGTCTACGAACCGCGGCACCCCGCCCGCCCAGGCGAACTCCAGGTCGGCCCGCACCAGCTCGCACAACACGGGCAGGTGGAGCGGGTGGTCGGCCGGCGGCGCGTGATCGCGGACGGCGTCCGGCCCGCGGCGGGTGCTCTCCTCGAAGGCGACGACGGCCGATTCCACTTTCAGCCAGTCTGCGGACACCGGGTCCAGGTTACGCGGGGTCATCGAGCAAGCCCTGCAGTTGGTCTCGGAACTGTTGCAGCACCCGCTCGACCGACCGCTTGGAGCGGCCGGTGCGGGAGGCGATGTCGGCCACCTCGTACCCGTCGATGCGGAGGCGGACCATGCCACGGGAGGACTCCGGCAGTGCGGCGATGGCGTCGTCCACCACCATTCGCAGGGCCGACATTTCGGTGTCGTCGGGGGTGACGGCGGGCACCGCCCCGGCCCCCCTGTCGCCCATGTGGACCGTCTGCCGCACGTCCCGCTTGGCCGCCGTGTGGTGGGCGGCGGCGTTGCGGATCTTGTTCAGGGCGATGACGAGGAACAGCTTCCACAGGTCGTCCCCGCGGGGCACTTCATACTGATCCGTGTTCACCCGGCGGAAAAAGGTGCGGAACACCGACTGGACGATGTCGTCCGGGTCCATGCGGGCGGACAGCGCAGCCGAACTCTGCCGGGCCGTGAGCGCCCGCAGGTGCCCGGCGTACCGCTGGTACAGGGCGGTGGCGGCCGACTCGTGCCCGTCCTTCAGCTTTTGCAGCAGCGAGTGATCGGTCATTTCGTCCGGGGCGGCGGGCGGGGGCGGTTCGGTCATTAAGGCGCACTTGGGAGAGCAAGAAGGGGGTGTGAAGTCCGCCAGCTATTCTTGCCACCGGCAGTGCCATTCCACCACAA
>JANNQE010000047.1:0-4854 GCA_031441625.1 Planctomycetia bacterium | reverse complement strand
GGCATGGTGCGCTGGTTGGGGGGGGGTTAGGGGGTCCGCGCCGCGACGGCGTGGGTGGGGGTGTAAAATCACCCGCTCCCTCGCGGTCGCGGCTCGTCAGTGCGGTCGCGTCCCTCACTCGGCCGTCGTGTGCGCGATCAGGTACTCGGGCGTGTCGGCGTCGTGGTCCTTGCCGGCCGGGCACGACCCGCCCGCCGTCGCCGGGTAGAACAGTCCCTCGCACTTCTTGCACCGCCGCCAGTTGCCCTGCACCCCCTCGGCGTTCTCGCTCTTGTCCACCCCGTACCGCAGCACGTATTTGCCGCTGCTCCCCCCGTCGTGCGCGTCCCCCTTCGGGCACACCCCTTGCGTCTCGTTGCCGGCGTAGAACATGCCGTTGCACTTGCCGCACCACCGCCACTCGGATTGCAGCATGAAGCCGTTGGGCACCTTCACCGGCTCCTTCGCCTTCGGCACCGGGGCGGCCTGGGCGGGCACGGCGGTACACGCCAGAGCACCGGCCCCGGCTGCGGCCAAGGATCGGAACACACCGCGGCGGGACGGCTCGCTCATGGCAGGTCTCGGATGCGAGGAGGACGGGTGCCTTTCCGACGGCGCACCCCCGCCGAGCGTTTGTCACAAGGGTGGGAATGATGCCCGGCGGGGGGCCGAAACAAACTGACACGATGTGCCGCGGGCGGTGGTCGCGGCCCACAAACGAACGCGGCCGGGGTTGCCCCCGGCCGGTCGCGCTACGGTGATGCCGGCCGTTAGTTGTCGCGGCGGGCCGGGCGGGCGGTCAGCTTGGCCACGTCGAAGGCGGCGCCGGTCAGTTCGGCCCACGCCTTCTTCTGGTCGTCGGTCAGTTCCTTCTTCGCCTTGTCCATCGTCTCGGTGCTCAGGGCGGTGTTCTTCTTCGTGTACTCGGCCATCTTGTCGGCGTCCGGGCGGGCGCCGCCGCCGCCACCCAGGCCGTACTCCTTCTGCAGGTCGCCGCGGGCCTTGGCGTACTCCTCGCCCGCCGTCTTCATCTTGGCCTTCTGGTCGTCGGTGAACTTCATCGCCTTCACCACGTCCTCGTTGGCGAACGCGGCGAACCCCATCCGCTGAACGTCGATCTGCTTGACCCGCTTCTTCTGGTCGTCGGTGAACGCCTTGTCGGTGGCCGTCTTGGCCTCTTCGGCCAGCTTGGTGCCTTCGGTCATCAGTTCCTGAAGCTTGGTGCGGTCCGGCTGGCCCCCGCTCATGGCCTCCGCCCGCTTCTTGTTCAGTTCGGTCGCCTTGTCCATCACCTCTTTCAGGCCCTTCTTCTGGTCGTCGGTGATCTTGAGGTCTTTCTGCAGGTCTTCGTTGCTCAGGGCGAGCATGTGCAGGGGCTGCTGCCTTTGCCCGCCCGCGCCCGGCCGCGGCTGCTGCGCCTGGGCCGTACCCGCCGCCAGCACCGCCACCGCCACCGCACACAGTTGCCAACGCTTCATGCTCGTTCTCCGGATGGGACTACGGGGCCGACCCCCGCCGAGGGACCGCGGGCATCTTCCGCCGCCCGCGATGAGAGCGGAATGAGAACGACCGCGCACCGGCGAACGGCCCGGTCGTGCCGGCGCGATTCCGCTCCTTTCCCCTTGTGCGGCGGATTTTGGTCCGCCAAGATAACCAGCGTATCCTTCATTTCAGTCATCCGGATTCGTACGCCCGTCGTTCGTGTTGGGTTCTCCCGCACCGCCGTGCGGCGGACTCAGCCGTTTCGCCGCGATTTCATTTGCCCAGCCCCCTCTGTTCGCAGAGGATACCCGCCTACCTGTCCGGAACCGCCCGCCCCGTGCGCGGGGCGAACGGCGACAGGAGCGACCCCGGAGCGTGCCCGCGATGGCCAAGGCCAACGACTACACCGACATCCTCGTCCGCAAGAAAGTGCTCAGCGCCGAGCAGCTCAGCGAAGCCCGCGACCTGGCCATGCGGACCGGGGTGAAGCTGCAAGACGCCCTCATCAAGAGCAACTACGCCAGCCCCGGCGAGGTGATGGAGGCGCTGGCCGAGTTCCACGGCATGGCGTTCATCGACCTGAGCAATGTCGAAATCCCGAAAGCCGTCATCGAACTGATGCCCGAGAGCGTGGCCCGCGAGCACGTGGTGCTGCCGTACGAACTGGAAGGGCAGGTGCTCAAGGTCGTCACGTCCGACCCGACCAACTACGAGACGCTCCAGAAACTACAGTTCATTCTGAACAAGGACATCCAGCCGGTGCTGGCCGTCCAGGAGCAGATTCAGGAAGGGATTAACAAGAACTACGGTCAGAGCGAAACGGAGTCGATGGACTCCATGATCAACGAGTTCACCGGCACGCAAATCGACAGCACGCAGATCGACGCCAGTGGCGGCGACCTGGCGAACGCCGGCGACTCCGAGGCGCCGGTGGTGAAACTGGTCAACCTGATCATCCAAGAGGCGGTCGGACTGCGGGCGTCGGACATTCACATCGAGCCGTTCGTGGACCGGGTGCGGATCCGCTACCGCATCGACGGCATCCTGGTCGAACGCGACGCCGTGCCCCGCCGACTGCATACGCCCATGACCGCTCGTTTGAAGGTCATGGGGAGCATCGACATCTCCGAGAAGCGCCGCCCGCAGGACGGGCGGATCAAACTTCAGCTTCAAGGTAAGCATTACGACATGCGGGTCAGCATGTTGCCGACCGTCCACGGTCAAAGCACCGTCATGCGGATCCTCGACCGCGGGAACATCTCGGTCGGCATCCGCGACCTGGGGTTCAACGAGGAAGACTACCTGCGGTTCCAGTCGATGATCAAGCGGCCGAACGGCATCTTCCTCGTGACCGGGCCGACGGGGTCGGGCAAGACGACGACCCTGTACGCCGCGCTGAACGAGATGAACCGGCCCGACCGGAAGATCATCACCGCCGAAGACCCGGTGGAATACTACCTGCCGGGCATCAATCAGGTGGAGGTGAAGCACAAGATCGGGTTGGACTTCGCGCGAATCATTCGCTCCATGCTGCGGCAAGCGCCGAACATCATCCTCGTCGGCGAGATCCGCGACAAGGAAACGGCCGAGATCGCGGTGCAGGCGTCCCTGACGGGACACTTGGTGTTCAGTACACTGCACACGAACGACGCGCCCGCCGCCGTCACGCGGCTGATCGACATCGGGGTCGCCCCGTTCCTCATCGCCAGCTCGGTCATCGCCATTATGGCGCAACGGCTGGTGCGGGTGAACTGCGTCAAGTGCAAGGAGCCGGCCCAGTTCGAGCACCAGCAACTGCGGGCGTGCGGGCTGAGCCAGGAGCAGATCGCCAAGGGGACGTTCATGAAGGGGCGGGGGTGCTCGCACTGCCGGCAGTCGGGCTACCGCGGGCGGCTGGGGGTGTTCGAAATGATGAGAATGACCTCGCAGTTGCGGGAACTGACGTTCGCCCAGGCCCCGGCCCAGGACCTGCGGCGGAAGGCCCGTGCCGCCGGGATGAAGACGCTGCGGGAAGACGCGGTGCTGAAGGTGGTGAAGGGGATCACGACGCCCGACGAGGTGCTGGTCAACTGCCACGGCATCGAGGACAAGGCGACGGTGGGCGCCTAACCTGGTGAACCGGCGGCGTCAGCCGCATGGGTCAACGACCCAGGCGGCTGACGCCGCCGGTTCACCAACTGAGTAGTTCGCCCGACCGCCCCGCGTCTTGCACGGAATTTTTTGGAAGCCCGTTCGCGCCGACCAACAATGGTACGGCCACCCGCGGCGGCGCTCGCACGCCCCCGCCGGCTCGGCGTGCCGCCGCTCGCCCACGACTTCGCAGGAGGGTGTCGCTTGTCCAACGTGGCCATGGAGAAACTGCTCTCCACCGTCATCCAGATCAAGGCGAGCGACCTGCACATCAGTGTGGGCCAGCCGCCGGTGGTGCGTGCGGGCGGGCGACTGCGGAAGCTCGACGCCAAAATTCTGACGCCGGACGACACGTCCGCGCTGATGAAGTCGATCACCCCCGACCGCTGCCAGCAGGAGCTCCAGCAAAAGGGGGGGGCCGACTTCGCCATCGAGTACACCGACGGGTACCGCTTCCGCTGCGCCATCTTCAAGCAGCGGGGCAGCATCGGCATGGTCCTGCGGAGGATCCCGTTCCAGTTCCTCACGTTCGAGCAACTGCGGATGCCCGAGGCGGTGCGGTCGCTCATCGTACGCCCGCGGGGGCTGATGCTCGTCACCGGGCCGACCGGCTCCGGCAAGACGACGAGCTTGGCGTCGATGGTGAACTTCATCAACGACAACTACGACCGCCACATCATCACCCTGGAAGACCCCATCGAGTACTTCCACAAGCACAAGAAGTGTACGGTGAACCAGCGGGAGATCGGGGTGGACGTGCCGGACTTCAAGGAGGGCATCCGGCGGGCGTTGCGGATGGACCCGGACGTGATCATGGTGGGCGAGATGCGCGACCTGGAGACGATCCACGCGGCCATCGAGGCGGCCGAAACGGGTCACGTGGTGTTCGGCACCCTGCACACCTCCGGGGCGGCCAGCACGGTCAACCGGATCATCGACGTGTTCCCGAAGGACCAGCAAGACCAGGTGCGGACGCAACTGAGCACCGCACTCATGGGCGTCCTCAGCCAGAGCCTGCTGCCGAAGATCCCGGAGAGCGTGATCGCCGCCTACGAGATGATGGTGGTGACGCCGGCCATCGCCAACTTGATCCGCGAGAACAAAGTGTACCGCATCGACTCGGCCATCCAGACCGGCCGGAAGGAGGGCATGTTCCTGCTCGACGAGTCGCTGTTCCGGCTGTGGAAGGACGGGCTGTGCGAGAAGGAAGAGGTGCTGCTGAAGTCGAGCCGGCCGAACGACCTGGCGGCCAAGATCGCCCAG
>JANNQE010000046.1:0-1645 GCA_031441625.1 Planctomycetia bacterium | reverse complement strand
GGGGGGGTCCACTGCGGGGGTGGGGCCCCCGCCCCCCCCCCCGCCCGCGCCCCCCCCCCGCGGGGGGGGCCGGCGGCGAAGACACCACCCCCCCCTACCCTATCCCCATGCCGCTTGCCCCACTACCGATTGATGCCGTCTTGCCCGAGTTGGTGGCGCAACTGCGCTCCGCTGGGACGGTGATCCTGCGTGCGCCCACGGGTGCGGGCAAGACCACCCGCGTGCCGCCGGCCATTCTGACTGCGTTCGCGGACCGGCCGGGTCGGATTGTGATGCTCGAACCGCGGCGGGTGGCGGCACGCGCCGCCGCACGACGGATGGCATACGAACACGGCTCGGAGCTGGGCCGCACGTTCGGCTACCACGTCCGCTTCGACCGCAAGGCCGGACGCGACACCCGCGTGGTGGTGATGACGCCGGGCATCCTGTTGCGAGAGCTGCACGCCGACCCGTTCCTCGAAAGCGTGTCGTGCGTGGTGTTCGACGAGTTCCACGAGCGGGGGATTGATGCCGACCTCGCGCTCGCCCTCGTGCGGCTGGTGCGGCAGACCGTGCGGCCCGATCTGCAAGCCGTCGTGATGTCGGCCACGCTCGACGCCGGGCCGATCTCGGCGTACCTGGGGAACGCGCCGGTCGTCACGAGCGAAGGGCGAAGTTTCCCCGTCCACATCCGCTACCGCCCGCGGCCGAGTGACGTGCGTGCGCCCGACGCGGTGGCGTCCGCCGTGCGAGACGTGATGAGCGAAACGTCGGGCGACGTGCTCGCCTTCTTGCCGGGCATGGGTGAAATCCGCCGCACGGCGAATCTCCTCGCTGACCTGGAAAACCAGGGGCTCGAAGTGCTGATGCTGCACGGCGACCTGCCACCGGAGCAGCAAGACCGGGCGTTGCGGAAACTCGACCACCGCAAGGTGGTGCTGGCCACGAACGTCGCCGAAACCTCGGTGACGGTAGACGGCGTGACGGCGGTGGTGGACTCGGGGTTGGCGAGGCAGTTGGAATTTGATTCGGGCGTCGGCATGGACCGGCTGCGGCTGGCGAACATCTCCCGCGCATCAGCCGATCAGCGGGCGGGGCGGGCCGGGCGGACGCAACCGGGCGTGTGCATCCGGCTGTGGGACGAACACGGCCACCGGGCACGGGCCGAACAGACGGAGCCGGAAATCCGCCGGGCCGACGTGTGCGGGGCGGTGCTGCACCTGCTGAATGCGGGCGAAGACCCGGCCGCGTTCGGCTGGTTCGACCCGCCGAAGCCGGAGGCGGTGGCCCACGCGCTGGAGTTGTTGCGGCGGCTCGGGGCGTTGAGTGACAACGGGCTGTCACCGCTCGGCAAGCGGCTGGCCGAGTTGCCCGTTCACCCGCGGGTCGGGCGGATGCTGCTCGAAGGGTCGGCGCTCGGCGTCGCGGATCGCGCCGCCGTCGCTGCGGCCATCTTGTCCGACCGTGACCCCTTCCTGCGAGAGAACGGCCCGCCGCAGTTCCACGGCCACCGCGAGACGACCGAGTCGGACGTGTTGGATCGAGTGGAGGCGGTGGAGGAGTTCGACCGCACCGGGCGGACGCGGTTCGCGGCGGGCGAGTTGCACCCCGGCGGGGCGAAGCAGGTGCTCGACGTGGCGCGGCAGTTGGTGCGACTTGGTGAACC
>JANNQE010000045.1:0-5792 GCA_031441625.1 Planctomycetia bacterium | reverse complement strand
CACCCCGGCGTTACTGCCCCGGATCTTCGATCTGTTCACGCAGGCGGAGCGATCACTGGATCGCTCGCAAGGCGGGCTCGGGATTGGGCTGGCCTTGGTGAAGCAGCTCACGGAACTGCACGGAGGTACGGTCGAGGTTCACAGCGTTTTGGGCCGGGGCAGCGAATTTATCGTGCGGTTGCCGGTGGAGCCGATCGGCGTCGTGCATATGCCGTCGCCGATCCTGGAAACCGACCGGCCGACCATGCGGCCGTTGCGAGTGCTAGTGGTGGATGATAACGCGGATTCGGTTTTGAGCTTCTCGATGCTGCTGGAGGCGACGGGGCACGACGTCCGGACCGCTCACGACGGGCCTACGGCGCTGCAAGTGGCCCAGGATTACCACCCGGACGTGGTGCTGCTGGACATCGGCTTGCCGGGACTGAACGGGTATGAGGTCGCGAAGCGGATTCGGCAGAACCCTGTTCTTAAGGGCATCGTGTTGGTCGCCTTGACGGGTTACGGTCAGGTGACGGATCGGGAGATGGCGCTGCGAGAGGGATTCAATCACCATTTGATCAAGCCCGCCGACTTCGCGGTGGTGCAACAAATCTTGCAGTCGATCACCGCGAAGGAAGCGGTCCGTTGAGCGGACCCCAGGAAGATCCAACCCGAGCAGCGCGCGTCGGTCGCATCGACCGAAGTGAGCTAGACTCAGAGCCTGTGAATCAATCGGTTGCGTTCGGTGGTGTTCCCCGGGCGTGGTGACGATCAGCGGCGACAGGGGGCGTGTGGACATGCGGCCGGACGGTATGACCGGCGGGTGTGTGGTCGCCGTGGGCGTGGCCGGCCGCGGCTGCTTGGCTCAGCAGCAATCCCGGCAACAGCAACAGCGACACGACCCGGCGGTACACGGCGACCTCTGCTTCGACAGTCTACAAACAGTCTATCACACCCAGCCGCCATCGGCGCGACGCAATCCGCTGTCTGAGTGCCAACGAACGGGCGGTTCAGCACCAACGGCGGTTCAATCCGACTCTGACCATTTTCTCCCACCGGCGTCCCGTTCGCGTCGTCTTCAACAAAGCACACGCGGCGGTGTGACCGGCACGTCGGGATCAATTTTTTGATCCACGTCGCCCCCATCGGAGGACCGGCCCGGCAACATCAGCCGAGCCAGTGGAAGTGCCCGACCGCGGACAAAACCTCGTGGGCGAACTGGCGGATCAAGGCGAGGTGAGCGTTGTCCGCGTAGATCGGCACTCCCTGCGGGAACGGCGGCGGGCCGTTGTACTCCAAGTCGCCGATCAGACCGAATGCGTACTCGCCCTTGCACAACAGATCGTAGTACGGCTCCAAATACTCATCGACGTGGGCACCGCCGTCTTTGTTCGCCGCGCTGAGGACAACCGTTCGCCGGAAGTATGGCTGCCCGGCGTGAACGAAGATCGGCTCTCCGGCCCACCAGTGGGAGATCGAGACCTGGGAGAACCGATCCCCCAACAAGGGAATCATCCGCACCGTCCGGCGGTGATGCTGATGGCCCCGGTGCTTTCGCGTTGCCCGCCGTTTCCCCGTGGTTACACTTGGCTAAATGTCAGATGTGACCCGACTTCTCGACGCGGCGGCGGCCGGCGACCGGCAAGCCGCGGGTGATCTGCTACCACTCGTCTACGACGAATTGCGGAAGCTTGCCGCCGTCCGCATAGCGGCGGAGTCGCCCGACCAGACACTCCAGCCCACTGCTCTCGTTCACGAGGCGTACCTCCGACTGGTCGGGCCGGGCGACGGTGATCGCTGGGACAGCCGCGGGCACTTCTTCGCCGCCGCGGCCGAGGCCATGCGCCGCATCCTCGTCGAGGCCGCCCGCCGCAAGAACCGGGAGAAGCACGGCGGCCGGCTCGAACGGGTCGAACTCCCCGATAAACCCGCCCGCGACCCGGACGACCGGCTCCTCGCCCTGGACGACGCCCTCACCCGCCTCGCGGCCGAGGACCCGGTCGCGGCCCAGGTGGTGGAACTCCGCCAGTTCGCCGGCCTCGGGCACGACGCGATCGCTGCGGCCCTCGGGATCACTGTGTACGCCGCCCGCCAGAAGTGGACTTTCGCGCGGGCCTGGCTGCGGGACGCGATTTCCGACGATTCCTGATTTTGTTCGACAGCCGCCGTCCGGGACGACGCATTGAAGGGTGAAGACCCCACCAGAGGACTGCGATGCCAACCGACCATACCCGCGTCCAGGCTGTATTCGTTGCGGCCGCCGAGATCACCGATCCGGTCGCCCGAGTCTTGTTCGTCGCCGAGTCCTGCGACGGCGACCTCGCCTTGAAAGCCCGCGTCGAGGCCCTTCTCCGGGCCCACGACCAGACGGACACTTTGCTCGACGCCCCGCTCGTCGCCTCGCCGGACTCGGACCACGCCGGGACTGTGGCGTTCACCCCTGATCGGGAGCACGCCGAGACCCGGACCAGTGGCGGCGGGGCCGACACGTCCGACGACGAGATACCGCTCGGGTTCCTCACCCCCTCCAAACGACCCGATTCGCTCGGTCGGATCGGACATTACGAAGTTCTCCAAGTGCTCGGAAAAGGCGGCTTCGGGATCGTCTTCCGCGCTTTCGACGACGTTTTGCAACGGATCGTGGCGATCAAAGTGATGGCCCCGCAACTCGCCGCCACGTCCCCGGCTCGCAAGCGGTTTTTGCGCGAAGCCCAGTCCTCGGCAAAGGTGCGGCACGAGAACGTCGTGCAGGTGTACGAGGTCGGCGAACAGCCGCTGCCGTACCTGGTGATGGAGTTCATCCCCGGCGAGACGCTCCAGCAGCGGCTCACCCGCACCGGCCCGCTCAACGTGCCGGAGGTGCTGCGGATCGGCCGGCAGATCGCCGAGGGGCTGGCCGCCGCCCACGCCACCGACCTCATCCACCGCGACATCAAGCCGGGAAACATCCTGCTCGAGGGCGGGCACCACAAGGTGAAGATCACCGACTTCGGGCTGGCCCGCGCCGCCGACGACGCCAGCATTTCGCAGAGCGGCATCATCGCCGGCACGCCGATGTACATGGCCCCGGAGCAGGCCCTCGGCCAGAAGCTGGACCAGCGGGCCGACCTGTTCAGCCTCGGCAGTGTCCTCTACCAGATGGCCGCCGGCCGCCCGCCGTTCCGGGCCAACAGCACCGTCGCCGTGTTGAAGCGCGTCGCCGACGACACGCCGCGGCCGATCCGCGAGATCATCCCCGAAGTGCCGCAGTGGCTGTGCGGCATCATCGCGAAACTGCACGCCAAGAACCCCGACGAGCGGTTTCAGTCGGCGCGCGAGGTCGCCGACCTGCTCGTCGATTGCGAAGCGAAGCTCAAGGCGAAACAGGAGGTGAAATACGTCATTCCCGGCGAGCCGAGCCGCGTAAGCGGCCGGGTTGAGCGACCGAGTGCCTCAGCGGGACGAGTGAAATGGGTAGCGGCGGCCGTCCTGTTGCTGCCCGTGCTCGCGCTGGCGGTGACGGAGTTCACCGGGGTGACTCATCTCTTCCGGCAGCAAGTGACGCCCGTTACTGGGCCAGTTTTGGTAGCCAAGAATGAACTCCCGCCGCTCGCTGACGGCTGGGTCCGACTTTTCAACGGCAAGGACCTGACCGGCTGGAAGATTAATCCCGATCAGGGGGGCCAATGGGAGGTAAAGGATGGCATCCTCAAAGGCAGCTCGCGCCGAACTTATCTATTCAGCGAGCGGGGCGACTACGTAAACTTCCATCTTCTCGCTGAGGCCAAGATCAACCTGGGAGGACTCAGCGGCATTTGTTTTCGCACTCCGTTTGCACGGCGAAGTGGTAAACCATCCTGGCAGGTTGGACCCGACGGTGGCTATGATGCAGAGCTTCAAAAAAGCCTGACCCATCCGAATCCAACCGGCAGTGTTCTGGAATTGGTTGTCGGTCCGAGGCCGATTGTCCTCGGTCGAGTGGCGGATGACTCGCTCACCCGACCCGACGAATGGTTTACTTTGGAGATCATTGCCGAAGAGAACCGCTTCATCACGAAGGTGAACGGCAAAGAGACGGCGAATTGCAGCGACCCACTCAACAAGTACCCCACAGGACATATTGCCTTTGAAGTGTGGAACCCAGATACGGTCGTGCAATTCCGCAAGATCGAGATCAAGGAGTTGCCGTCGGCCCCGGTCGCGCAGCCGGAACCGCTGCCGCCGACGTTCAAGAACAGCCTCGGCATGGAGTTCGCGGTCGTGCCGAAGGGCAAGTCGTGGCTGGGCGGCGGCAAGGACAAGCTGGGCGACAAGGAGGTTGAGATCCCCGCCGACTTCTACCTGGGCAAGTACGAGGTCACGCAGGAGGAGTGGACTCAGGTGATGGGGGAAAATCCCAGCCACTTCTCGCGCACGGGAGATGGCAAAGATGCCGTGAAGGACATCCCGGATGCGGATCTGAAGCGGTTCCCGGTGGAGAATGTGTCGTGGGATCAGTGCCAAATATTCTTGGCGAAGCTGAACCAGCAGGCGAAAGAACGGGGCTGGGTCTATCGGTTACCCACGGAGGTGGAATGGGAGTACGCCTGTCGGGGCGGGCCGATGGCGGACAAAGCGAACAGCGCCTTCGATTTCTACTTCGCCAGGCCGACGAACACCTTGTTGCCGGAACAGGCCAATTTCTCGGAGACCGAACTGAAGCGGACTTGTATGGTCGGTTCGTACCCGCCCAACGCTTTGGGGCTGTACGACCTGTACGGTAACGTTTGGGAGTGGTGCGACGATAAGCATAAAACCAACACAGAGGTCTCGGCGCGGAAGATCCTGGGCGCCTGCTATTTGGTCGGCTCCGTGGGCTGCCGGACGGTGAACTGCGCCAAGGACGCGACGTCGCTTCGGTACTCCGGCCTCGGCTTGCGTCTGGCCCGAGTTCCGTCGGGCGCTCCTTCGCCCGCAGCGAAGACGCCGGTCGCGGACCCCGACCGCACGGCCGCCGAGTCGGTGCTCGCCCTCGGCGGGATCGTTCGCGTCGATGGCGACATACGCGAGATCAAAGCGGCAGCCGACTTGCCCAAAGGGGCGTTCCGGCTGACTCACGTTGTACTGGGTGACAAAGCCGTCGCGGCGTCCGCGCTGGTCGCCTTCAAGGACTGCAAGCACCTGACGCACCTGCACCTGTCCGGGGAATCGGTCACGGACGAGGGCTTGGCCAATTTCAAGGGCTGCGCGAACCTGACGTTCCTCAACCTGCACGACAACGAACTGGTGACGAACGCGGGGTTGGCTCACCTGAAGGACTGCAAGAAGCTCCGTTCCCTCGACCTGAGCAACGCGAGCAATGTGGGCGACGACGGCTTGGCTCACTTCAAGGACTGCACGGACCTCGCGAGCCTCGCCCTGTACGGCACGAAGGCGACGGACGCGGGGTTGGCGCACTTCGAGGACTGCAAGAACCTGCGGGCGGCCGATCTGAACGGCCTGCCGATCACCGACGCGGGCCTGGCGCACCTCGCCGGGCTGACCGCGCTCGTACACCTGGATCTGACCAAGACGAAGGTGACCGAGAAGGGCGTCGGCGAGTTGAAGAAGGCGCTGCCGCAGTGCAAGATTGCCTGGGACGGCGGCGTGTTCGAGCCGCGGTAACAACCGCTTTCACATTGCTGCCATTGATCTCGGCGAAGTGTCGGGACAAGTGGGTGCCGTTGCCCCGATCCCAGAGTTTACGCTGCAATTGCAGGTGTTTTGGTTTCTCGCGGTCGGTAACTCACCTCTTTCGGGAGTGGCTGAGCGTGTAGGTACGCTGCATACGCTCGCACCCAAACTTTGCTGAGGAC
>JANNQE010000044.1:0-6921 GCA_031441625.1 Planctomycetia bacterium | reverse complement strand
GAGAGCGGGGATCGGAACCCGCTCTCGGCGAGAGCGGGCCACCCTACCATACGGAGTCCGCCCGATGATCGACGTGCGGGACGTGACCAAGCGGTACGGCGACAAGGTGGCCGTGACCGACCTAAACCTGAGCGTGCCGGCGGGCGAGCTGTTCGCCTTCCTCGGCCCGAACGGGGCGGGCAAAACCACCACCATCAAGATGCTGTGCGGGCTGCTGTTCCCCACCACCGGCACGGTCTCGGTCGGCGGGTTCGACCTGAAAACCCACGGCGACGACGCCCGTAAGCTGATCGCCTACGTGCCCGACCTGCCGTTCCTGTACGAGAAGCTGACCGGCCGCGAGTTCTTGCAGTTCACCGCCGACCTGTACGGCCTGGACAAGCCGCGGGCGGCTGAGCGGATCGCCGCCGTCGTCGAGTGGTTCCACCTGGACGAGTTCGCCGACGACCTGACCGAGCGGTACTCGCACGGCATGAAGCAGCGGACGGTGTTCGCCGCGGCGCTCGTCCACGAGCCGAAGCTGCTCATCGCCGACGAGCCGACCGTCGGGCTGGACCCGAAGAGCGTTCGGGAACTGAAGGTGCTGTTGCGGAAGCTGGCGGCCGACGGCATGACGATCTTCCTCTCGACGCACACGCTGGACATCGCGCAGGAGCTGGCCGACCGCATCGGCATCATCGACCGCGGCAAGCTGCTGGCGTGCGGCACCATGGCCGACCTGCGGACGCAGGCCGCCCGCGGGGGCAACCTGGAAGACCTGTTCATGACCATCACGCAGGAGCAGGCGGCGACACCACCCGAGTGAGCGGGCGGGTTGGCGTGGCATTCCCGCCGCCGCCCGCCTACCATGCCTTGTACCCTTGTTCACCTCCGCAGGAGCGGCCCGGCCGTTATGGACAACCGCAGCATCGTCGTCCGGGGTGCCCGCGAGCACAACCTCCGCAACGTCAACATCGAACTGCCGCGGAACAAGCTGATCGTGTTCACCGGCGTCAGCGGGTCCGGGAAAAGCTCCCTCGCCTTCGACACGCTCTACGCCGAGGGGCAGCGGCGGTACGTCGAGAGCCTGAGCAACTACGCCCGCCAGTTCCTCGGCCAACTGCCCAAGCCGGACGTGGACTACATCGGCGGGTTGAGTCCGGCCATCGCCATCCAGCAGAAGAGCGCCAGCCGCAACCCCCGTAGCACCGTCGGCACCGTCACGGAGGTGTCCGACTTCCTGCGGGTGATGTACGCGCGGTGCGGGCAGGGGCACTGCCCGACGTGCCAGCGGCCGATCACCGCCCAGACCCGCGAGCAGATCGTCGGGCGAATTTTGGCACTCCCCGAAGGCACGAAGTTCCTGGTGCTCGCCCCGGTGGTGCGGGGGCAGAAGGGGGCGTTCGTGGACTTCTTCGCCGACATGGTGAAGCGGGGGTTCGTGCGGGCGCGGGTGGACGGCAAGGTGGTGCGGATGGACGAGAACCTGGGCCTCGACAAGAAGATCAAGCACGACATCGAGATCGTGATTGATCGGCTGGTGAAGAAGGCGGACGGCACCTTCCGCACTCGGGTGGCCGAGGGCGTCGATCAGGCGCTGAACGTGGCCGAAGGGAACGTCATCATTTCCATCGAAGAGTCTTCGCCGCGACCTCTGGGAGCGGGCCGGCCCGCTCCCGTTGGTCGCGGCGAAGAGGGCGTGGGGGGCGAATCCGACTTGTTGTTGTCCGCCCACTACGCCTGCACGCACTGCGACATCAGCTATGAGCCGCCGTCACCGCAGTTGTTCAGCTTCAACAACCCGCAGGGCATGTGCCTGTCGTGCGACGGGCTGGGCAGTCAGTTCAGCTTCGCCGAAGAACTGCTGATCCCCGACGACACCAAGAGCTTCTACGACGGGGCCATCCCGCTCGTCGGCTCGCTGAAGGGCATGGGCAAGTGGCGGAAGCACGTGTACGAGGGCGTGGGCAAGTCGCTCGGCATCGACCTGAAGACGCCGTGGAAAACGCTGAGCGCCGATCACCGCAACCTGCTGCTGAACGGCAGCGGCGACGCGCACATCGTGTGGGAGTGGAAGCAGCGGTTCGGCAAGATCTGGAAGCACAGCGGCAAGTGGGAAGGCGTGGTGCCACAAATGGTGGCTCAGTTCAAGAAGGCGACGGCCGGCCCGCGGCGGATGCAGTTGGAAAAGTACATGCGGGTGGTGAAGTGCCCGGCGTGTGCCGGCCAACGGTTGAACCCGCAGGCCCGCAGCGTGCGGGTGGGCGACAAGACGCTGAACGAACTCGGCGGCATGTCCATTGGCGATCTGGTGCCGTGGCTGGACCGTTTCGAGACGACGCTGAACGCGGTGCAGAAGCAGATCGCCGGCGAGTTGCTGAAGGAGATTCGCGCGCGGGTCGGCTTCCTGCTGAACGTCGGTTTGCACTACCTCAGCCTGGACCGCTCCGCCCCCACACTCAGCGGCGGTGAAGCGCAGCGCATCCGGCTCGCGGGTCAGATCGGCAGCGGTCTCGTCGGCGTGCTGTACATCCTGGATGAGCCGAGTATCGGCCTGCACCCGCGGGACAACCAGCGTCTGCTGAACAGCATCCTGCGGCTGCGGGACATGGGCAACACGGTGATCGTCGTGGAGCACGACGAGGACACCATGCGGGCGGCGGACTACCTGGTGGACTTCGGGCCGGGGCCGGGCGTGCGGGGCGGGGAGATCGTGGCGGCCGGGTTGCCGGCGGACGTGCTGGCCAACCCGAACAGCCCGACGGGGCAGTACCTCACCGGGGCGAAGAGCATTCCCATTCCGGCCAAGCGCCGCGAAGGGAACGGCAAGCACATCCGCGTCGTCGGGGCCAAGCACAACAACCTGAAAGACGTGACCGTGAACATCCCGCTCGGCAAGTTCACGGTGGTGACGGGCGTCAGCGGGTCGGGCAAGAGTTCGCTGGTGAACGACGTGCTGATGGAAGCACTGCGAGTCAGTGTCCTGGCGAGCGGCGGGCGTCAGCCCGCTGTTTCTGAGCCCGACGAAGCCGACGACACCCCGCACGCCGTCGGCGCGCACGACAAGATCGTCGGTGCCGAGCAGATCGACAAGGTCATCGACATCGACCAGACGCCCATCGGCCGCACGCCGCGGAGCAACCCGGCCACCTACATCAAGGTGTGGGACGAGATCCGCAGTCTGTTCGCCATGATGTCGGACGCCAAACTGCGGGGGTACGACGCCGGACGGTTCAGCTTCAACCGCGAGGGCGGGCGGTGCGAGGCGTGCGAAGGCAACGGCGCGAACAAGCTGGAGATGGACTTCCTGGCCGACGTGTGGGTGACGTGCCCGGTGTGCGAGGGGCGGCGGTTCAACCGCGAGACGCTCCAGGTGCGCTACCGCGGGCGGAACATTCACGAAGTGCTGGATATGGAAGTCGGGGATGCCGTCACACACTTCGAGAACGTGCCGAAAGTCCACGCCATGCTCCGCACGCTGCACGACGTGGGGCTGGACTACATCAAGCTCGGCCAGCCGTCGCCCACGCTGTCCGGCGGTGAGGCCCAGCGGGTGAAGCTGGCGAAGGAACTGTGCCGCCGCGGCACCGGCAAGACGCTGTACATCCTGGACGAGCCGACGACGGGATTGCACTTCGAGGACATCCGCAAGCTGCTGGAGGTGCTGCACGGGTTCGCCGACCAGGGGAACACGGTGCTGGTGATCGAGCACAACCTGGACGTGATGAAGACGGCCGACTGGATCATCGACATGGGTCCGGAGGGCGGCAGCGGCGGCGGGCGGGTGGTGTGCGTCGGCACGCCGGAACAGATCGTGAAACACGACGAGTCGTTCACCGGAGTCGCGTTGCGGCCGATCCTCAGCCCGACGAAGAAGTCGGCGAAGGCGAAGCGGAAGAAGGCGGACGAGCCGAAGGCGATGATTCACGACGCCGAGATCACGCACATCGAGGTGCAGGGCGCGAGCATTCACAACCTGAAGTCGGTGAACGCCAGCATCCCGCGGAACCAGATGACCGTGTTCTGCGGGCCGTCGGGGTCGGGGAAGAGTTCGCTGGCGATGGACACCATCTACGCCGAGGGGCAGCGGCGGTACGTCGAGAGCCTGAGCAGCTACGCCCGCCAGTTTCTCGGACAGGTGCAGAAGCCGAAGGTGGAACACATCACCGGGCTGAGTCCGGCGATTGCGATCGAGCAGAAGACGACGAGCAAGAGTCCACGGAGCACCGTCGGCACCATCACCGAAGTCTACGACTACCTGCGGATCGCCTACGCCCGCCTGGGGCAACGCCACTGCCCGAAGTGCGACATCCCCATCGGCACGCAGACGACGGATGAAATCGTCGAGCGCATCACCGGCCTGCCGGACGGGTCGAAGATCTACGTCATGGCACCGATGGAGCGGAAGGGGCAGGAGAAGTACGAGGAGGTGTGGAACGAGATCCGCCGGGCCGGGTTCGTGCGGATGCGGGTGGACGGCAAGAGCTACGGCGTGGACGAGCCGCCGGCCATCGACCACCGCCGCAAGCACAAGGTGGAGGTGGTGGTTGACCGCAACGTGGTGCGGGCGAACACCCGCGGGCGGATCGCCGAGGCGGTGGAGCAGGCGCTGAGCCTGGGCAACGGGGTGATGCACCTGGCGTTCGTGGATCAGGACACGGACGAAACCAAATGGAAGGTGGAGCGGTTCAGCCAGCACCTGGCGTGCGACTCGTGCGGCACCAGCTACGAACTGCTCAGCCCGCACAACTACAGCTTCAACAGCCCGCTCGGCTGGTGCCCGACGTGCGAGGGGCTGGGCTTCCAGCGCGGGGCGAACGTCGATCTGCTGATCGGTGACAGGGCGTTGTCACTGCGGGAAGGGGTGGTGACGGCGTGGCCGGGCTGCGAGACGGGGAGTCCGTGGTTGCCGTTCGCCGAGGCCATCGCGAAGCACGGCGGGTTCAGCCTGGACACGCCGTGGGAGGAACTGGAGCCGCAGCACCAGCGGGTGGTGTTGCAGGGGATGGGCGAGAGTTGGCTGGAAGCGGGCGGTCTGCCGAGCGGGGGGCGTAAGCCCCCAGAGAAGACGGGTAAGAAGAACAGTGCCGCCTCAGGGGACTCACGTCCCCCGCTCAGGAAATTCCAATACAAGGGTCTCTTCCCCGCCATCGACGAGGCGTCCCGCGTCAGCTTCGTCTACCGGATGCGGCTGGACCACATCGTCGATGAAGTGCCGTGCAACGCCTGCCACGGTGCCCGCCTGCGGCCCGATTCGGCGGCCACGCGGTTCAACACCCTCACTATGCGGGAGACGTGTGCCGAACCGCTCGGGGATACACTCAAGCGGTTCCAGAACATCAAGCTGAGCAAGCACGACCAGCAGGTGATCGGCGAGGTGCTCCGCGAGGTCGTCAACCGCGTGAAGTTCCTCGTGGACGTGGGGCTGGATTACCTCAGCCTGGATCGCAAGGGGCCGACACTCAGCGGCGGGGAGGCGCAGCGCATCCGGCTGGCGTCTCAGATCGGGTCGGGTCTCACCGGCGTGCTGTACGTTCTTGATGAGCCGACCATCGGCCTGCACCCGCGGGACAACCGGCGACTGCTGGGGGCGCTGCACCGCCTTCGGGATTTGGGAAACACGCTGCTGCTGGTGGAGCACGACCGCGAGGTGATCGAGAGCGCCGACCACCTGCTCGACTTCGGCCCCGGTGCCGGCGATCAGGGGGGCGAGATCACCGCCGCCGGCCCACCGGCGAAGGTGCTCAAGGCGAAGGGGTCGCTGACGGGGCAGTACCTGGGGGGCAAGCTGAGCATCCCCGTGCCGACGAACCGGCGGTGCCAATCGGTGAACCGGCAGCGTGAGCTGCCGGGTGCTGACGACACCCAGGCGGCTGACGCCGCCGGTTCACCAAGACCACACATCAGCGTCCTCGGCGCGCGACAGCACAACCTCCGCAACGTCGATGTTCACATCCCACTCGGCTGCTTCGTGGCGGTCACGGGGGTGAGCGGGTCGGGCAAGAGTTCGCTGGTGAACGAGGTGCTGTACAACACCCTCGCCCGCAAGCTGAACCGCGCCCGCACGGCCGGTGCCGCCCACGACGACATCGTCGGCATCGAGCACCTCGACAAGATCATCAACGTCGATCAGGACCCGCTCGGCAACTCGCCGTCGAGCAACCCGGCCACCTACACCGGCGTGTTCGACCTGATCCGCGAGCTGTTCAGCCGCCTGCCGGAATCGAAAGTGCGGGGCTACCACCCGCGGCGGTTCAGCTTCAACCAGAAGGGCGGGCGGTGCGAGGCGTGCGAGGGGAACGGGCAGAAGAAGATCGAGATGCACTTCCTGCCCGACGTGTGGGTGGAGTGCGACACCTGTCACGGCAAGCGGTACAACCCGGAAACGCTGCTCGTGCAGTACCACGGCAAGACCATCGCCGACGTACTCGACATGCGGGTGAGCGAAGCGCTGGAGCTGTTCGGCAACATCCCGAAGATCCGCGCGGTGATGCAGACGCTCGCCGACGTGGGTCTGGGTTACATGCAGCTCGGGCAACCGGCCCCGACGATGAGCGGGGGCGAGGCCCAGCGGGTGAAGCTGGCCGCGGAGTTGGCGAGGCCGAGCACCGGCAAGACGCTCTACCTGCTGGATGAACCCACCACCGGCTTGCACTTCGACGACGTGCGGAAGCTGCTCGACGTGCTCCACAGGCTGGTCGATCTGGGCAACACGGTCATCGTGGTCGAGCACAACCTGGATGTCATCAAGACGGCCGACTGGATCATCGACATGGGGCCGGAGGCGGGCGTCAACGGCGGGCGGGTGGTGGCCGCCGGTACGCCGGAAGACTTGGTGGAGTACGCGAAGATGGCGGATCAGAGTACCCCCCACCCGGTTGCTGCGCACCCGACCACCCCCACAAGGGGGGAGGGGGGGGTGAACGGGCCACCCGCTCCCGC
>JANNQE010000043.1:0-2978 GCA_031441625.1 Planctomycetia bacterium | reverse complement strand
CGTCGCGCCCAGCGTGGTCGGCACGTCGATCACTGCCAATGTGGCATTCAACGGCTTGATCTTCGGGAGCGCGATCGACATGGTAATCGACAGGTCATTCTCCGTCGCCGTGCTGTAGGTGAAATGGAAGACCACTTGCGAGGCCTTCATCAACGCCCCCAACGGCAGGTCGACCGACCACTTCTTCTCGCTGACTTTGACATCGCCCACCTTGACCTTGATCGGCCGAAGGCCGAGGGGCTGAAACTTCCGCTTGCCACCGCCACCCGGTTCTTCGTTCGGTCGCGGTTTCCGTCGGCCGTACACCACGGCGTGAACCTTCGCCCCATCCAGCACGGTGTCTTTCACGTCGCCCCCGATCGTTGCGGTGATCTTCAGGTACTCCGAGAGTGCGTCGAAGTATGCGGCGAGGTCTTTCGCGTCCTGGAATCCTCGCTTCAAAGTGCCTTTGTAGCCGGCCTTAAAGTTGCTCAGCGGGTCTCCGAACGGTGGCGTCCCGATGATGTCGACATCGTCCGACATGGAACTGGCCAGGACCGTACCGCCCCACTCTTCCGAACTGCTGATCCGGGCCTCGATCTCCACGTCCGCGAAGTCGGTCGTGTGAGACACGATCTGCGGCAACGGGGTCGCCCCGTTCGTGGTCGTGATCGGGTGAGTGTAGATCGTCGCAATCGACTCCGTGTCCTTACACCGAACGAGCAAGAAGGCGTTCGGCGTGAGAGGGTAGTCGTAGTCGATGGCGATGGTGAAGTCGCGGGGTTTTGTCGAAGACGACACCGGATCGACGACCGAGACGCGGCAGTTGGGCACGGGCGGAACCTCACTCGGGGATGGGGGAAAGGGTGAACCGGCGGACGGCCACACGGCCACCCTCGACGAACACGCCGACCGGCGACCGCGGGGACCACTCGCGGGTTCCCAGGTCACGGCCGCCGGATTTCGCGTTCAACTGCGGGAGCAGTTTGTCGTATCTGGTGCCAATCTTGTCGGTCGGCCACACGAGCGGGTCGCCGGTGGCAAGGCGGGCAGTCACCCCACCAGGTGTGACATCCAGGACCAGCGTGTGCCACCGGCCGGGTAGAGCGAGCGCACGATCTGCCGGCAACCCTGGGCCTTCGTAACTCACGGGAACGGGGTTGGCGGTGGCCGATCCGAACAGCGTCGAGACCCCCAACTGAACGTGGCATGGGGTCGTCTGGACTGTCGGGTAGTCATGAACTGCCCATCGGTTCCACGCCCGCGCCCGCACCCCGTCAGGGAAGTCTTTCTGTCGATACCCCCAGAAGAGTCCGAACCTCCCCCCGCCTTTGCCCGGCTCTTCCGGTGTCGGGGGCAGTTGGCAGACTTCGGCCAAAATGCGGTAGCGGTCCACGCCGGGGTCGAGTGAGAGGGCGAGGACAACGGTTTCCCTGCTGGCGAACGAGAACTCCGGAGCCTCTCGGGTCGGCGCGGTGATGACAGCCTCACCGAGTAGGAATTGTGGTGTCGCCGGCGGTTGGCCGTCCTCGACCAGCGGAACCTCATTGTTCGCCGCCAGTCTCACTTGCTGTGCTGTCAACGGATCGTCATTCCGCTTCGGCACCACCGCTAGCCCAATTCCCACCGCCACCGCCAGTATGCCGATCGCCGTGCCGAACACCCACGCGGGGGTCGTCCGCACCTTCCGCCACTGCCGCCGCGGCCACGAGTGCGGGCGGACGCTCGTGCCCTCGCCGGCCAGGTAGCCCTCCAGGTCGGCGGCCACCGCCGCCGCCGACTCGTACCGCCGGCACGGTTCCTTCTGGAGGCACTTCACCACGATGGCCGACAGCTCTTCCGGCACTCGCGGGTCGATCACGTGCGGCGGCACGTGTGCCTCCGTCAGCACCAACCCCATGTTCGCCTTGCCGACCGGGAACGGGGCTTGTGCGGTCAAGGCCGCGTGCAGGCACGCCCCGAGGCCCCACACGTCCGCCGCACGCCCGACCGGGCCGAAGTCTTCACTCACCTGCTCCGGGGCCATGAACCCCGGCGTGCCGCCGGCCAGTCGCCCTGTGGCGGTCAGGGTGCTGGCCGCGAGGGGGGTGTTGCCCTCGCCGCCGCTGGCAGTGACGCCGACCAACTCCGGCACGTCCCCTTCGCCCAGCGTCTTACAGAGACCGAAGTCGGCCACCTTCACTTTCCCGTCGAGCGTGAGCAGCAGGTTGCCCGGCTTCAGGTCGCGGTGGATCACCCCGACATTGTGGGCGGCGTCCACCCCGCGGGCGGCCTCGGCAATCATGCGGGCGGCGCGGTCCGGGTGCAGCGGGCCGACGTTCCGGATGTGTGCCCCAAGACTCTCACCGGGGACGAGTTCGAGGACCAGGAACGGGTCGGTCGGGTCGGGCACGAAGTCGTGCAGGCGGACGACGTGATCGTCCCGGACGGCGACGAGCGAGCGGGCTTCGGCCACGAACCGCCGGATGCCGGTGGGGGTGAAACTCTCTCGCTTCAGCTTCTTGATGGCGAACGTCTCGCCCGTGGACTCCCGCACCGCCCGCCACACCACCCCCATGCCGCCTTCGCCGAGTGGCACGTCGTCGTACCGATACCCGCCGGGCGGCAGTGCCCCGGCCCAGTCGTCGGTGGCGCTGCCGTGCGAGACGGTGTCGGGCAGTTCGCGGGTGAGGGTTGGGACGTCTGCTTCGACGAGACGGGTCGCTTCGGTCTTCTCAGTGCAAACGAAACAGACGCCGCTCGGGGCGAGCGTTTCCCTCTCAAGCTGGCATTCTGGGCACTTGTAAGTGGGCATCGTGGGCGACGCCTGAGTAATGGTTGAGACGAGTGTAGACATTTCCTATTACGCCGCAACAGATTTTCGAGACTTCTCGCTGGACGCGACAGGTACTTGGCCTCGGTCGGGCATAGGTTTACGTCGAGAACCCGATCGGCAGCCTGGAAACACCAGGAGTTCGTCGGCGTTGAACGCGACCTCGGTCCCAGGTGCCGGAAGACAG
>JANNQE010000042.1:0-4140 GCA_031441625.1 Planctomycetia bacterium | reverse complement strand
GGCACGGTGACGTTCAACCCGGTGCCCGAGCCGGCCAGCGTGGTCGGCATCGGGGCCGCGGCGCTGGCAGCGGGCGGGCTGATCCGCAAGCGGCGGAAGGCGGCCGCTCCGCAGCTGGCTGCGTGAAGTACCGGCCGTGGGAGTCGAACCCACACCCCCTCGGGTAAAAGCCGAGTGCTCTGCCTTCGAGCTAGGCCGGCTCAATCCAACGCGGAGTGCGGAGTGGGGAGTGCGGAATGAGATGAGGCACGCTGACTTCCATTCCACATTCCCCACTCCGCATTCCGCACTCGCAAAGATCCGGTGGCTGGATTCGAACCAGCGTTACCACGTTCAGAGCGTGGCGTCCTACCGTTGGACGACACCGGAGGGAGTACGGGGGGAAGGATTCGAACCTTCACAGGTGGGTTCAAAGGCCACGGGCCTACCGATTAGCCAACCCCCGTGACGTGAGCCCGACGCGCGAGCGAGGGACCACGGAGAGCAGTGGCGGCTGGAGTCGAACCAGCATGAGGCGGCTTAACAGACCGCTGCCTTACCGTTAGGCGACACCACTGTGAGGACGGAACGCGAACCGGCG
Source organism: Planctomycetia bacterium (assembly GCA_031441625.1). GTDB lineage: Bacteria > Planctomycetota > Planctomycetia > Gemmatales > Gemmataceae > JALHQU01. Next base: position 3,560 of record JANNQE010000042.1, on the reverse strand, counting down.
GCCGGGTGATCCCTTCGCGGGACCGCCCGACCGCCGGTGACTGTTCGGGGGTCGAAAGGTTAGCCGCGGGGGGGCTGTTGTTGGAACTGTTGATTCTGTTGGAAGCGTTTCATGGCCGTGGCCCGTGTGTGTGCAGGAGAGGGACGCGGGAAGTGGGGGGAAGGTTCACCAAAAAGACGAACCCCGGCGGTGAGGCCGGGGTTCGTGAGGGTGGCCCGCTCTCGCCGAGAGCGGGATCGAAGAGTCGCCCTCGGCGAGGGCGACCCACCCTACTTAGTTGCACCCGCCGCAGCTCGGGGCGGCCGTGGCGCACGGGTCGCACACCGGCTTGCACGGGTCGGCCAGCAGGCGGCCGCGGAACAGCCGGCTCAGCAGGCCGCGGCTTTCCGCCCCGCACCCGCCGCTCACCGCACCGGCCAGGCCGGGGGCGCACGGGTTGCAGGCGTTGGCCGACACCGCCAGGGCCGACGCCCCGCACGGGTCGCCGCAACCAATCACCGCCTTGCGGACGTACACCGTCACCGGCACCTGCACCGCCACCCGCTTGCTGACGCACGTGGCCACGTTCTCGGTCACGCAGGTCGGCACTTTCACCGTGTAGGTGTACGGCACCTGCTTGCACACCTTCGTGGGCACGCACTTGGTCACCACCGTCGGCACCATCGTGGTCACGCACGTGGGCACCTGCTTGGTGCAGGTGGTCGGCACGTTGCGGGTGACGCTCACCGGCACCTGCTTGTGAACCACTTCGCACACGGTCCGCTTGACCGTCGTCGGCACGCTCCGCACCTGCTGCTCGGTCACCATGCGGGTCACTTGCACGGCCACCTTCTCCGTCACGTTGCGGCGGACGGTGCGGGTCACTTGCGTGGGCACCACTTCGCTCACCATCTCCGTCACGTTGCGGGTGACGGTCGTCGGCACCTGCTCGGTCACGGTGCGGCGGACGGTGGTGGTCACGGGCACCATCTCCGTCACCGTGGTGAACCGCTGGCCGCCGCTCATCAGCCCGCCGTTGAACAGCCCGCCGCCGAACAGACCGCCGTTACCGGCCGACACGCTCGCCGCCGGCGCGAAGCTGACGGTGCTGCTCGTCGCCGCACCGCCGCCGAACAGCCCGCCGTTGAACAGCCGGCCGTTGAACAGGCCGAGCCGCCCGCCGATCAGCCGGCCGGCGTTGTGGCTGCTGCACGGGTCGCACGGGTTGCACGCCGTCGCGCACGGGTCGCCGCACCCGCTCGACACCGGGGCTGCCGTCGCGCACGGGCTGGCCGCCGTCGCCCCGCACGGGTCGCACACCGGCACACGCCGGGAGACGGCCTTCATGGTCGTCACCGGCTCGCACACTTCCTTCGTCACGCACTTCATCACCGTCTCGGTGACGCACTTGCTCACCGGCCGGCAGACGGTCTTGTTCACCGTCTCGGTCACGTTCTCGCACACCGTTTTGCACACGTCCTTGTACACCGTCTCGCACACCGGCCGCTTGACGCACACAGTCACGTCCTTCATCACCGTCTCGCACACCTGGCGGTTGACGGTGTACGAGCAGTCCTTCATGACCGTCTCCGTCACCGGCTTGTTCACCGTGTACGTCACGTCCCGCATGACGGTGGTCGTCACCGGCTTGTTCACCGTCTCCTGCACCTGCTGCATCACCGTCTCGGTGACGCTCCGGGTGCCGCTCTTCACCTCGTCCGTGTAGACGGTGCGGGTGACCGGCCGCATCACCGTCTCGCTCACCGTCTCGTAGCGGGTTTCCATGCGGGTCTCGGCGACCGACTCGTAGCTCATGCCGGCCGCCGTACCCAGCCCGACGCCGCCGAGCACCCGACCGCCGAACAGCCCACGCAGCAGCCCGCCCGACCCGAACCCACCGCCCGCGGGGGCGGCGACCACGCCCACACTGCCGGTGCCGGAGAAGGACGTACACCCGCAGTGGGCGGCGGAGGCATCGCCCGCCGCCAGCCCGACCACTGCCGCGGCAGCCGCCGCCAGGCGAACACCCAAACGCTTCGTCATGATGGCCTCCTTGAAGGGATGGAGGCCGCCGGAATCCGTTCCCGGGTGGCGGCATCCATGCCCCGATCCTTTGACGCTCAGTTTGCGGCGGGCCGTGTGCCGGAGAACCGGCGGTGAATGGCTCGTCGCGTCCGCTGCTGGTATCGACCCAGGCGGAACGACCGGCGTATCCGCGGGTGGCAACGAACGCCGAATCGGTGCGACTGCACGTCGTGTGGTGCCGCGCATGCCGGCGGTGTCGGGTGGTGGGGTTGTGACGGCGGATGGTTTCATTCCACCTCCCCCCACCCCTCCCTGGAACCATGTCCGAATCGTGGAACGTCCCATGCCGGCCAAGCACTTACGGCGATCCGCGTGGGGGTACGGGTGGCGTGAAACTAACCGCCCGTTGCACTTCCGCCGCCCGTCGCTTACGATCAGCCCACGACACGGGCGACTGCCCGGTTGCCCCTCGGAGTGCCTCCGTGAACCGATTCCTACTGAGCGGATTGCTGCTGGTGTGTGCATCGGCACTGGTGCGAGCGGATGAGGCCGAAGACAAGGCGGTGGCGTTCGTGGAGAAACTCGGTGGAAAAGTCGTCCGCGACGACACCAAACCGGGAAAGCCTGTCGTCGAAGTTCAACTTGAGAAATCGCGAATCACAAATGACGGTCTGAAGGAGCTAGCTGGACTCAAGAACCTCACCTCTCTGGACTTAACGTTCACGAAGATCACGGACGAGGGAATGAAGGAGGTGGCCAGACTGAAATCGCTCACCCGCCTCAGACTCTATCTCACCGCGGTGACGGGCACGGGGTTGAAAGAATTGGCCGGACTGAAAAGCCTTACGTCCCTTGACTTGACGGTGACGAAGGTAACGGATGAGGGGTTGAAGGAGTTGGCCGCTCTGAAAAACCTCACCATCCTCAGTCTGGGCAAGCACGTGACGGACTCGGGGTTGAACGAACTGCTCGCACTGAAAAGTCTCACCTACCTCGACTTGGCGGGAACGAAGGTGACTGACGCTGGAGTCAAGGATCTGACCGTACTGAAAAGCCTCACCTCGCTCAGCTTTTGGGGAAGGAACGTGACAGGCGTGGGGATGAAAGAGTTGGCTGCGCTCAAAAACCTCACGGAACTCGATTTGGCCAACACGAAGGTGACCGATGACGCGGTGAAAGAATTGGCCGAACTGAAAGGACTCACCTCTCTTCACTTAAAGGGAACGAAGGTGACAGATGCGGGCGTGAAGGAGTTGGAGAAAGCCCTGCCGAAGTGCAAGATCACCCGCTGACCACCAACGACCGCGACCCGCACCGTCAGGGATCGGTGCGGGTCGCTGAGGGGAAGCGGACCACCCGTTCCCCCGACGCGCGAGCGAGGGCCGAACCGCGGTGGCCAAGAAACGCCGCGGAGTGGCTGCGGTCGCGCAGACACGCCCGCGTCGATGCTCTCGGTGACAAACCGCGTGCGGACGCGGGCGATGGTGCGGAGGCTGCACCCGAGGGCGGCAGCGATGTCCTCGTCGGTTCGGGCTGTCCCGGCGCGGCCGTCTTCC
>JANNQE010000041.1:0-4986 GCA_031441625.1 Planctomycetia bacterium | reverse complement strand
CGAAAACGCCCCTCACCCCAGTCGTCCCAACGAGCCGGGCCACCACGGCCCTGTGCATCAGTTGCAATTCGGGGATCGACGCCGACGTCCGGCGAGAAAGCCTAGCTCGCCAAACCGCCCCACGTTCCCGACCCGCAGGCTTGGCCACACGCCGAAGAAGGATGCCCCAGGAACTTCCCCGGTGAGTGACGGCGGGTGACGCCTCCGACCCCTGCGTTCGCAGGGGTTTTTGCGTGTCCGGGCAGGCGTTCGGCCGTCGCTCATTCGTCGTCCGCGTTCAAGGCAGGCGTTCTTCCGCACCGCATCCAGACGGCCGCCCAGATCTTCTCGCGGCTCATGCCATCCGGCGGGGGCGGGTGCCGTTACGGATTAGCGGGGCGGTTGGGGTTTGGCGTCGGGCGGGGGGAAGTCGGCCCGGAGTCGGGCGAAGGCGGGGCCGCGGAGGAGCGGGCCGAGGTCCTCGTCGGCGTAGTAGTAGTTGGCCCACGGGCGGGCGGTCAGTTGCTCGCGGAGCAGTCGCTCGGCTTCGGCCGTGCGGCCGGCCTTGGCCAGCACCAGCGCCCGAAGTTCGGTCGGCAGGCTGTCGGCCGGGGCGGCGGTCACCTCCTTCTCGGCGGCGGTGAGGTCGTTCGCCTTCACCAGACAGCGAACCCGCTTTGACCGTGCCAGCCACAGGAAGTGTGCGTCCGGCTCGTCCGCCCGTAGGTACTCGGCGTACTTCTTCGCGGCGGCGGCGTGCCGCTTGGCGAGGCGGTCCACTTCGGCCCGCCAGTAGAGTTCGTCCGACGTGTCGGTGCCCACTTCCTTGCGTGCGTCGAGCAGTTTCGTCAGCCCGGCCGCGTCCTGGTCTTGGGTCAGCAGGTCGATGAGTTGACCGAACACGTCGGCCTGCGGCTTCAGGTCGCGGTACGCCTCGGCCACCTCGCCGAGCTTGTGCCGGGTGATGACCAACTCGCGGAGCAGCGGTGAATAGCCCGACTGGTAGTCCTTGCCGAAGTCGCCGGTGTGCGTCAGCTTTGCGAGCGCCGGCCCCATCGCTTCGGCCGCGGCCTTGAACTCCCCGCGGTCGAACTTCAACCGGCCGTCGTGCAGCGCCGCGTGCGGGTCGTCCGGGTGACTCTTGTGGTGCGTGTCGATCAACTGCTGCAAGTCCTTCTCCGCCCGCTTTCGCTCGGTCGTCAGGCCGACATCGGGCTGCTTGTTCCACCGCATCCGACGGGACTCGTGGTGTTCGGCCAGGACGCGGAAGGCGGTTCGGGCGTCGGCGGGGGGCACGGCGGCGTACACGCGGCCCGCGAACCCGTGGGCGACCATCGTGCGGGCGAACTGCTCGACCGCCTGCGTGCGGTCGTCGGCCGATGCCACCTTCACGCCCGCCTGGAACGCGGCCACCGCGTCGTCCGCGTTCTCCGTTTCCAGCAGGGCCGTCACGAGCGGGTGGACCCACCGCGACTCCTTCGGCCGGAGGGCGCGGTACTTCTCGGCGAGCGCCCGCAGCCCCGCCCAATCGAGGTCGGTGATGGCCCATGAAGCGAGCGCGTCGAACAGGGTGCCCGCGTCGGGGGCGGTGGCGAGCCGGTCGGCCACCTTCGTCTTGCCGGCCGCGTTCGCCATTCGCAGACGGTGGTTGACTACCCGCGGCTGATAGCGGTCCAGCTTCTCGGCGGCGGTGAAGTCCTCTTCCGCTTCCACGTGTTCGAGCAGGGCCGCGCGAGCCGACCCGCGGAGGGCGAGGGCGTCGGCGTCCGGCCCGGTCACGCTCAGGCAGGCGTCGCACACCTCGATGGCCCGGCGGAACTCGCCGCCGGTCAGGTGCGTCTCGGCCAACAGCGGGTACGCGGCCAGCCGCTCCGGGTGCTTGCTCACCAGGTCTTCGAGGATCTCGACGGCCAGTTCCTCGTCCCATTCGCCGTCTTCGGTCAGGCGGTACGCCATCGCCAGCCGCGCCTCGGCCAGATCGACCGCGTACTGAAGGTCGCCGTCGAACTTCACCCCCTTCAACTCGTTCACCCGCTCTTCCGCCGCTTGCCACTTCCGCTGGTCGATCAGCCGGTGGACCTCGGGCACCTGCTCGTACCGCCAATGACGTTGACGGCGGACGCTCGGCGAGGAGGCGGACGCCGCCCGTGCGTAGGCGCGGTCGCGCGCCGTCTGCCCGGTGCGGAGGTCTTCCCACCCGAGGAGAGTGATCTCGTCGAAAAGTATGGTGAACGTCCATCGCCGCTTGAACAGCTTGCCGTCGCGGGCGGTGTGAACCACGACCGCTTCGATGGCCGTGCCGTCGGGCCGGCGGGTCACTTTGCGGATGTCCGTTTTCGCCCAGTCCCACTGCCGCCACACGGTCTGTTCGGACTGCACCACCATCCGGCCGTACCAGCGGGCGTCTCGCGGCTCGCCGTCCGGGCCGACCGGCGCTTCGACCGCGTCGTCGGGCACGGCGGCGATGAATTCGGACCAGTCGAACGTGTCTTCCGGAATGCCCTTCGGGTCGCGGACGGCCTCGGCGAAGCGGGCGAAGAACGCCTTCACGCTCGCGGTGTCCCGTTCCACGTTGGCCTCCGGGTCGCCGACGCCACCGGGGCCGGGGCCGAGCGGGTTGTCGTCCGGGCCGGGGATGGTGATCGAAGGACGTGGCGGCGGCGCGGCGTTCGCCTTCGCCTTGGCCGCCAGCGTGATCGAAACCGTGATGCCCACGGTGACGGCCAGTGCCAGAACCAGCAGGCCGGTGAGCACGAGGGCCAGCCACCACCAGCCGGTGCGCGGGGCGGGCGGGCGCGGCGGGGCCTTCCTGGTGCGGCGGCGGGTCGGCGGGGTGTCGGCGGTGTCGGACATGACGCACCGGGGGTTACTTCAACTTGTAGAAGCGGTTGGCCATGACCCCTTCGACGGCGAAGAAGATCAGCACGAGCAGGATGAGCGCCGGGAACAACTCGAACGTGTTCTTCTGCCGCAGTTTGATGAGTTTGTCGAGTTCCGCCTGCCGGTCCACGGGGATTTCGGCGTCCGGGCCGAACAGTTCGGCGGTGCTCTCGGCGGGGATCGGTTGCAGGTCGCTCTCACCCGACGGCACGGTCAGCGAGAAGCGGAACCGCCACGGCGAATCGACGCCGTCCGGGTACAGGGCGAAACTGCCGGGCGTGAGCAGCGGCTCGCCTTCCAGTTCCCACACGTCGTTGCCGACGGTTCGCCCGCCGTCGGTCGGCTTGTTCCGCATCGTCATCGCTGTCGCGTCGGCCAGCAGCGTGAACTTCGACTTCGCCGCTGCCACGCCCGGCCCTTCCAGCCGCAGCCGCCGCTCGCCGTTGGCCGGGGCGAACCCGCGGACGCCTACGGGCACCTCCGCGCCGGTGGCGAAGTTGTACCGCCGGGTGGTGGTGGTGCCGGCCGCGTTGGTCCCCTGCTCGCACAGGTACTTCGTGACCAGCCACGGGAACACCACCGTCCAGCTACTGTTCTCCCGCACCCAGAAGTCGTTCCAGAAGTCGTCCTTCTCGCCGGCGAGGTTGTCGAGGCGGGTGGTGAGCAGCATCACGTTGCCCTTCTCGACGGCGCGCTCGACGAGCGCCGGCTCCCCGCCGACATGCCTGGCAATCACGTTCGCGTTGCCCGCCTTCAGCTCGCGGTACTTCTGCGTGACCCGCCGGTTGCGGAAGATGTCCACGTTGCCCTGCTTCTGCCAGTCGCGGATCGGTGCGAAGAACTGCGGGCGGAGGTCGGCCTCCTCGTCGATCTTCCATGCCCGGCCGAACTTCCACCCGTCGATGGGGTCGAACGTCTTCACCTCCCCGAGTGCGGCCGGCAGCAGGCCGAGCGCTTCGTAATTGGCCGGGCGGTTCTTGTCCGTGTCCGAGCCTGGGCCTTCCGGGGCGAGCAGCACCTTCCCGCCCTTCTGCACGTACTCCCGCAGCTTGTCGGCGAACGGCTTCGGGTCGGCCACGGCGATGACCGCCACCATCTCAAACGGCGCGAGCGGCGGCACCGCGTCGGGTGTGACGACCACGCAACTGAACTCCTGCGGGCCGAAGTTGTGGGCGTCTTCCCAGAACGTCACTTCCTTCGGGCGGTCGGCGATGCACAGGATGTTCCGCCGCGGCTGCACCTCGAACGTGAACGTCCGCTCGTCGTCGAACGGCAGGGCGTCGGGGTTCTGGCGGTCGATCCTCACCCGCACCGTGTGGAAGCCGGGGGCCGGCTTGCGGAAGGTGAACACGACGGGGAGCGTCTGCCCGCCCTTCACGTCGAGCGACTGCACGTCGGCCGGGCCGTCGTCCAGTTGGGCCGACACCACCAGCCCCGTCACGTCTTCCCCTTCCGAGCGGACGAAGGCAGTGACGATCGCGTCGGCCGTCCCGGTCAGGCGGTCGGTGTCCATCCGCACGTCGGTGATCGACTGATTCTTGGGAGCCTTCGCGCCGACGTTGAAGAACACATGCGTCGCCGGCTGGGGCAGCGCATCCCTCTTCGCCTTCAGCCCGCTCAAGTCCTTCGCATCCCAACTGCCGGTGGTGCCGTCGCCGAACACGGCGATGAGTTTGACGAGCGGTTCGGCCCCCTCGGGCTTGTCTTCGTCGGCGGTGGCGAGCAGGTCGTAGGCCGCCCTTAGCGCCGGGCCGAGCGGCTGGGCCGACCCGCTCGGCTCCTTGAACGAGTCGATCCGCTGACCGGCTTCCAGCGTGGTCGGCTGCCAACTGCCGGTCGGGTCGTGGGTGGGCAGTACGGCCACCTTCGAGTTCGGCGGCAGTCGGCTGAGGAGGTCGCTCGCCCGGCGGCGGGCTTCGTCCAGTCGGGTGGTCGTCCCCTCCTTGTAGCCCATGCTGGGCGAGGTGTCGATGATGATGACGGCCGCGACCGGTTCGTCGCCGAACGGGTTGGGTCCGCCGCCGGTCGAGATGGTCGGCTGGAATAGCGCCAGAGCGAACAGGGCCAGCAGCAGGCACCGCAGGATGAGGAGCAGGATGTGCTTCAGTTGCACTCGCCGCTGACTCG
>JANNQE010000040.1:0-5514 GCA_031441625.1 Planctomycetia bacterium | reverse complement strand
GCCGGCAGTCCTTCCCCAGCAATCTCTCGCACCATTCTCACCTCCCGTCTCGCCCCTCGGCCTTCTGCACCTGCCAACCCTCGAGGGGCACCGACACCCCACAGTTCAGGAAACTGATGCGGATGACGAACCGTCGGCCCTCGGCCCGGTCGATCACACGCCCGACGAACCCGCGGAACGGGCCGTCCTGGACCACCACGTCGTCACCGACGCCGAGGTCGGTTTCCGGCAACACCGTCACCTCGCCACCGAGCACCCGTTCCACCTGCGCCAATTCGCGGAACAGCAGTTCGGGGTCGAGCACCGGCAGGACGGCCGACACCTGGTTCGACTCCATCGCCCGCACGCAATCGCCCTTGTCCCCGCACAGGAACAGGTAGCCGGGGAAGAGCGGCAAGTGGGCGGTTCGCTTGCGCCCGTTCGCCCGCCAAACCTTCTTCTCCAGGGGCAGGTAGAAGGTGACGCCGTGGGCGTGCAGGTGGCGGGCAATCGTCTTCTCCGCTCGAGAGCGGGAGTAGATGGCGTACCACGTGATATCCGGCGTGCGGATCGGATTCGGAGCGCGGAACAACTCGGCCGGGAACTGACACGGTTCGGCGTCGAGCAGAGGCATTGTGACCCTTGGGCGGTGGGTTGGAAGTGAATCTGATTCTGTACGGGCAAACGATGTGCCGTCACCCCAGCGGCTACGGCCCCGCCCAGTCCTGATCCAGGACAACGTGCCGCGAAGGTTGGGGTAGACACCTCCGGCAGCGCGGCTATTGATCACACACGGCTCTGATCCTGGCGGTGTCACCCCGGTCGAGACGACTGGTGACACTTCCGTGCGCAACCTGTCGCGGGGATGTCACTCCAGGGGGTGACACTCCGGGGACGCGACTGTGGGAGTGCGAAGTGGTCGGCCTTCTCTGCCGGGGGGACAGGGGGATGCTGCGTTTCTGCCTTCGATGGTCGTGCATCTGGCTCGGCGTTGCCGCGGTGAGCGGGTGTGCCGGGTCGCGGTCCGACCTCTGCCCCACGCCGGCGGGAGCGTACCACGAGCGGGAGCAGGTGACGCTCGAAGAGTACGTCATCGACCCGCCCGACATCCTCTCCATTGACCTGCTCAACCCGGTCCCCAAGCCCCCCTACCGCATCCAACCACTGGACGCGGTCGCCGTGGCCGTTTCGGGCACCCCAAAGGACGAGCCGATCAACGAGGTGTTCCCGGTGGACGCCGAGGGCACCATCGCACTGGGCGGGCGGTACGGGTCGGTGGCCGTCGTCGGGTTGACCACGGCGGAGGCGAAGGAGGCCATCGAGAAGCAGTTGGCGGCCGAATTGACCAAGCCGAAGGCGACGGTGCAACTGGCCCAGAGTCGCGGCGTCCAGCCGGTCCGCGGGCCACACCTCGTGCGGCCGGACGGTCACGTGTCACTCGGCGGGTACGGGTCGGTCCGGGTCGTCGGCCTCACGCTCACCCAGGCCAAGGCGGCGATCGAGGCGAAACTGAGTGAAACCCTGCTGAACCCGGCGGTGGCGGTGGACGTGCAGGGGTACAACAGTAAGTCGTACTACGTCATCTTCGACTTCGGGGGAGCCGGGCAACAGATCCGCCAGTTGCCGGTGACGGGGAACGAGACGGTGCTCGACGCGATGGCACAGATGAACGGGCTGAGCGTGGTCTCCGACCCGGCCCGCATGTTCGTCGCCCGCTCGACCGTGCCCGGCGAGCCCGAGCAGATCCTGCCGGTCGATTGGCAGGCGGTCACCCAGCGCGGGCGGGCGGGCACCAACTTCCGCCTGATCCCTGGCGACCGTGTGTACGTCCAGTCGTACCCCTTGGTGGCCGCCGACGTTCGCCTCGCCCGGTTGCTCAGCCCGATCGAGCGGCTGTTGGGAGTGACACTGCTCGGCACGTCGACCTTCCAGGAGGCGCGGGCACTCAGTGTGCCACTGAACTCCGCCACCATCGTCCGCTAACCGCCGACACCAGACGGAGAACGACTCATGCACCGGCCCGGAACCAGCCAGCCTTCAGTCGCCACACGAGTGCGGGTCCTGCTCGCCGTCCTGATTGCCCTCGGGATCGCCGCTTCGCCCGCGGTGGCCCAGCCTCCGGGCGGCCCGGTGATGCGGCCCACCGTCTCCCCGTACCTGAACCTGCTCCAGGGGAACGCGCCGCCGGCCGCCAACTACTACGGTGTCGTCCGTCCGGTACAGGAACTGCGGCGACAGAACGTCCAGTTGAATAACCAGCTCGGCACCCTGCAAGGGCAATTCGCCCAAGCGGGCGTTCAGGCGGACCTGCCGGAGACCGGACACGTGGCCGGGTTCATGAACGCGGGTGGGTACTTCAAGAACCTCGGCGCGGGATCGACCGCGCGTGGGACGATCACCCCGCCGACGACCGCAGCGCCGCCACCGGCAGGCGGAACCCGCGCACCCACCCGCCGGTAGTGGTGCTACTCGGGTGTCCGTGGCCTGGTGTTCGGCGTCGATCAGTTCTCCCCATTAGCGACAACTAGAATTCCCTTCGCCGGTCATTCCTTGGGGGCGGCGACGTCCTTGGGCGGCCGCGCCGACTGGGCCGTTTCCAGGCGGTCGCTGGCCACGTTCAACGCGACGATGACGCTGTGGTGGACGAGTCGGTCGATGGCCGCGGCGGTCGTCATCGGGTCCTTGAAGATCTGCGTCCACTGCGAGAACGGCAGGTTGCTGGTCAGCAGCACGCTGCCCCGCTCGTACCGCTCGGCCAGCAGGGTGAACAGCACCTCCATCTCTTCCCGCGTCTGCTGCACGTACCCCAGGTCGTCGATCACCAGGGCCTCGAACCCGCCCAGCCGGCGGATGAACCGTTCCAGTTTCAGGTCCCGCTTGGCGGCGAGCAACTCCTGCACCAGCAGGCTGCACGAGGCGAAGTACACCGACCGGCCCCGCCGCACCAACTGCTCGCCCAGCGCGCACAGGGCGTGCGTCTTCCCCGAACCGGGCTTGCCGAACACCAGCACGTTCTCCCGCCGGTCGAGGAACGCCCCGTCCCGCAGCCCCTGCATCTGCTGGGCGACGAGCTTCGGCACCCGCGACCACTGGAACGTGTCCCACGACTTCCCCGCCGGCAGTCGCGACGCCTTGGCCAGCCGCAGGATCCGCCCCTGGGCCCGCGCCTCCACCTCGCGGGTGGTCAGCGCCTCCAGGTACTGCGGGTACGTCCACCCGTCCGCCGCCGCCGTCGCCGCCAGCCGCGGGTCGTGGTCCCGCACCGCCGGCAGCCGCAGCTCCCGCAGGTGCTCCGCCAGCCGCGTCGCCGTGGCCGGCGAGATCGCCGTCCGCGACGCCTCCGCTCGCGCCTTCGCCATGATCGTCCTCCGTGACGTGCAACAAGGTATCGAACTGCTTCAAGTCCGGCGGCTCGACGACGACCGCGGTCGCCGCCGGCAGCGCCGCCGCCTTCTCCGCCAGGGCGATCACCGCCGCGGCGGTCAGCCGAGTGTCACTTGCGAGTAGCACCCGCAGGGCGTCGTCCACGGCCGCCTCGCCGTGGGTGGCCGCGCGGTGCAGCACGGCCAGGTACTCCTTCGCCTGCCGCCGCTCGTCGTGCCGCTCGCCGAACCGGTCGTACTCCAGGCGGAAGCGGGTGGTCGGGAACAGGTCGTCGCGGTACGCGGACCGGGCGAACGCCCCCGGCTTGCGGACCAGCGAGTCGATGACGTGCCGGTCATGCACCGCGTGCCGATCCCGGCCGACCAGCCGCGGCAGCGTGTCCACGAGCACGTCCGCGTACCAGATCTCGACGCGGTCGGAGTGCACAAGGGCATCGCTTTTGCGGGGCACGATCCGGTTTTGCCGCCTCGCGGCGGAGTTAGCCCGCTGAAAAATGGCTCCGTTTGGGAGTGCCCCACGGTCGATACCTACACTGGACTCTCCCCCCGACGGAGAACCCCTTTTTCAAAGCTGTTTCGACGTTCGATGACTCGGGCAGAGGTTGGTTCATGCAAACTGTCCCCGGCCCATTCGAAGAATCCGCCGGCGTTTCGCAAGCCCCGATCACGCGGGGCCGGCTCCTCGATTTCCCGGCCGATCCCGCCCGCCTGATGCGGCGCCTCTACGAGGAGCACGGCGAGATCGCCGCCCTCGAAGAAGACGGCCAGCGCATCGTCTTCGTCTTCGGGCCGCGCTACAACCACCAAGTGCTCAGCGACGTCCAGACGTTCCACTCGCGTTTCTTCCCGATCCGCGGCTCGCGCAACTCCGCCCAACGCCGACTCACCTCCGGCCTCCTCAATATGAACGGGGACGACCACAAGAGGCATCGCCGGATGGTCGCGGCCCCATTCCAACGCAGCTCCATCGCGAACTACCAGTCCGGCATCGCCGACCTCGCCCGGCAGATGGTTTGGGGTTGGAAGGCCGGGGAAACGCGGGATATGTCCCGCGAGATGAACGAGTACATGCTCCGGGTCACGAGCACCCTGCTCTTCGGCTTCGACCACCACGAGCTGGCCTACGAGATCGGCCACGCCACCGAGCGCTGGGTGAAACTGAACCACGAAGTCGGGATGGGCGCGTTCGTCTCCGATCCGGACATCACCGAATCCTACGCCGATCTGCTGAAGCACGCGGACGACCTCGAAGCCCGCATCCGCGAGATGATCGAGATCCGCCGCTCGACCCCCGCGGGCCACGACGTCCTTTCGCTGCTGCTGCAAGCCCGCGACGAGAACGGCCAAGGCATGACCGACGGCGAACTCATCGGCCAGGCGGCCGTACTCTTCGGCGCCGCCCACCTGACGACGGCGCATTCGCTGACGTGGGCGCTCTTCTCGCTGTCGCAACACCCGCGCATCGCGGCGGAACTCGTCTCGGAATTGCACTCCACCTTGACCGAAGCATCGCCGACCTTCGAGCAGGTCGAGCAACTGCCGCTGCTCGGGCGGGTCGTGAAAGAGAGCATGCGGGTGCTCGCGGCGTCGGCGTACTCGCAGCGCATCACGTCGGAACCCGTGCAAATGGGGCCGCTGGCACTGCAGAAGGGGACGGTCGTCGTCTTCAGTCCGCTGATTTCCCACCGACTCCCCGAAGTGTTCGAGCAGCCCGAACGCTTCTTACCCCAGCGTTGGGAAACGCTGACCCCGGCCCCCTATTCGTACATCCCCTTCGCCTCGGGGCCGCGCTTGTGTATCGGTTCGGCGCTGGCGATGATGACCATCAAAACGACCCTGCCGACGATCCTCCAACGCTTCCGACTGAGTGTGGTCCCGAATTCGGTGATCGACGCGAGAGTGATCGCCACGATGCTGGCGCCGACCACGGGGATGCCGATGCAAATCAGCGCGGCCACCTCGAATTTCACCGCCCCGCCGGTGACGGGGACGGTGCACGAGTTGATCGACCTGCGAACCGGCGAAGAAGAGATGCTGGAATCGCGGCAGGCGGCGTAGGATCTCTTGTTAGCCCGACGCGCGAGCGAGGGTCTTGGCTCCCTCGCTCACGCGTCGGGCCGTCTTGTCGGACATCCCTGTCCTCCGGGCCGCG
>JANNQE010000039.1:0-1911 GCA_031441625.1 Planctomycetia bacterium | reverse complement strand
CAGGTAGGCGGCGGCCTGCGCGCCGGGTTCGGACTGCCGGCCGAGTTCCACCGCTTCTATCTCCTCGAACCCCAGCGGGCCGAGCCGCTGGTTGATGTACCCCCGCCGCTCGCCCGGCGTGTAGTGGTCCATCACCACCCACACCCGCCCGCCGACGGGCACCTCCGCGCCGGTCGCCAGCGGCTTCAACTCGCCGAAGAAGAAGTACGCGTAGTTGCCACGGGAGGCGTCCTCCAGGGCGGGGCTGGCGTCGTTGCTCAGGATCATGTCGCCCGGCTGACGCTGCGTTTGCACGTGCCGGTGAATGGCCGCCGCGTTCGGCACCGGCCACGGGCGGACCATGTGGTACAGCGACAGCCCGTCGCCCACCGCCACCAGCAGCACGGCCAGCCCGACGCCGACCCGCCGCCGCCAGCGGATCACTTCCGCCACGCCCGCCGTGCCCAGGACGATCACCGCCGGCGACAGGAAGAACGACAACCGACTTTGGCCGAACGGGTACGCCCTCATCCCGGCCGCGACGAGCGCCAGGACGAACATGCTCACGCACGCAATCGCCACCTCCCGCCGGCCGTTCTTCCACAGCCCCCACACGCCGAGCGGGGCGAGCAGCCCGAGCACGAACCCGGACGGGTTGCACGCGAACTGGCACACGCCGAGGAACGAGCGGAGCAGCCAGAAGGGCAGCCCGGCCGGGTTGTCGAAGTCCATCATGTACGGCTTCCACTCGCGGAACAGGTTCGGGTCGCGCTGGGCTTTCATCGGGCCGAAGTAGAGCACGGAGAGCGTAGCCGTGATGGTCATGCCGGCCGCGACCCACGGGAGCCACGCTCGCGGCCGATCCCGCCACACCGCCGGAAGCATCGCCAACATTAGCGCGCCGAACGCGAACACGGACGTGTACGAGAAGCAGAGAACCAGTGGGGCGGCGACGGCCAACACCACCAGTCGCTTCGCGGCCGGCCAACCGTCGCTCATTCGCAAGTAGAGCAGCAGGGCGGTGACGATGGCCGCGTCGCCGGCGTAGGGCTTGACGCAGCAGCCGAGCCAGACGGCGCAATCGGACACCGCCACCAGCCCGACGGCCAGCACCGCCGTCGCCGGCTCGAAGAGCCTTCGGGCGAGCGGCACCGTCAGCAGCAGCCCGGCCACCCCGGACACGAACGGCACCGCCCGCCATACGTACGGCACGTCGCCGACGGTCACGTGAATCAGCTTCAACAGCCAGACGAACAGCGGCGGGGCGGCGACGGCGTGGTGCATCGGGCCGAGCAGCCCGGCGAAGTCCTTGTCCATCACGTTCACCAGCAGCACCGACTCGTCGTACCAGATGGTGTGGTTGGCGACGTAGTGCCACACGCGGAGGACGAGTCCGCCGATGACCAGAACCCAGGTGAGGAATCGGGCGTCGGTCAGTCGCGTCCACATGACGGGCGGGCCTCGGGAAATGACACCGGGCCGGGAAGGTCGCCCCTCTCGGCCCGGCGTGGTGTCGGACGTGTGCGTCTACCTCTCCACCTGGGACACCGAAGGCTCACGGGTCCGCCGAGCACCCCCACCTCCAGGGTGCCCAGGAACCGCGATCCGCGAGGTTGAACCAGGCCTGGGCACCCTGGAGGTGGGGGTGCTCGATAGCGGACCTGGAACAGCCTTCGCTGGGAAGCATGGCAAGCCATGTGCTCGGCCGACGCAACATCGGCCATCCGTCCTTACGGACGAAGATTCTGAACGCACTCCGTGCAGCCGGCGAGTGGGTAACGTGGGGAGGTTTGTAACCCGGCGGATGTGAGCAGGCAAGCAGCGTAGCCGAATTTTGGTGAACCGGCGGCGTGAGCCGCCTGGGTGAACGAGCCGCGTCGCCCGCGTCGAGAGCGGCCTCGGCGGCCCGCAGCGACCAACCGTCGAGGGAGG
>JANNQE010000038.1:0-2335 GCA_031441625.1 Planctomycetia bacterium | reverse complement strand
CGCGGATCTGGCGTAACGCGGCGGTGAGCGTCGGGACCATGTTCGGCACCTCGGAGGTGACGAAACAATAGGACGCCAAAGGACTTGCGCGCTAACTGAATGGCATTCCGGAAGAGCCCCGATCTCGTGTTGATCACCAGGCGGTCTCAAGACTGGCAGGCCGAGTTCGAGCGGATCGACGGGCGGACGCGTGCACAGTCGGCCCGCCACTTGTGGGAAGGGCGGGCGACGGCACGGCTGTCTCAACACGTGCGGGCGAACTGGTGACAGTTGTCCGACGCGGTTCGTGGCGTCGCCCGGCTGAGACATGTACACCCCCGAGCGGCTCGCTCGACCGCCCGGCACCCATTCGGTCGGGCGGACGAATGGCACTTAGATTTCCGCAAGTCGTGGCGGGCGATCGGAATAGGACAAGTGTCGGTGTTCCGGCTGTGATCAGACCTGTGCACTCCTTTCCCACCCTGGAGCCCGAGCGATGCGACGCCCCTCGCGCGGCCGTCTGCGTCAGCAACTCCACACCCTCCGCCGGGAGTTCCTGCAAGACGGCCAACTGCCGTTCGCCGATGTCCTCTCGTCCCGGGCGCTCACCCAGGCGCTGACCGAGATCACGGTCTGCTGGAAGGATCGCCTCTTCTCCCCGCTGGTCACTCTCTGGGTGTTCCTCACTCAGGTGCTCAACCCTGACCACTCCTGCCGCGCCGCCGTCGCTCGCCTGATCGCGCACCGCGTCGCCCGTGGGCAGCCACCGTGTAGCTCCAACACCGGGGCCTACTGCCAGGCCCGGAAACGGTTGCCGGAGCGGTTCCTGGCGGCGGTGGCTCGACTCGTCGGGCGGAACCTGGACCAGCAAATCGACCCGCAATGGCTTTGGAAAGGTCGTCGCGTCTGCCTGTTCGACGGCTCGACCGTCGCCATGCCCGACACCCCCCAGAACTGTGCCGAGTACCCGCTGACCTACAACCAGATCCCGGGCACCACCTTCGCCATCGCCCGGATCGGGGCCCTCATCACGTTGTCGTGTGGGGCGATCCTCGACCTGGGGGTCTGTCGTTACGCCGGCAAGGGCGAGGGGGAAGTCAGCCTGCTGCGACGGCTGTGGGACTCCCTCCGACCCGGCGATGTGTTGCTGGGCGACCGCCTGATGTCGGGCTGGGTGGGCATGTACCTGCTCCGGCAACGTGGGGTCGACACTGTCAGCCGACTGTCGGCGCAGCGCCGGGCGGACTTCCGGAAGGGAACTCGTCTGGGCAAGGAGGACCACCTGGTCGTCTGGGAGAAACCGAAGACGATCCGTTCCGTGGATCGGGAGACGTACAACTCCCTGCCCGACGCGATCACCGTCCGCGAGACGCGCTTCCGCGTGGTGCAGCCCGGGTTCCGGACCCGGTCGGTCGTCGTGGTGACGACCCTGCTGGACCCCGGGCAGGCGAGCCGGGAGGAACTGGCTTCGCTCTACCGGGCCCGGTGGAACAACGAACTGGACCTCCGCTCGATCAAGGTGACGCTGCAGATGGGCGAACTGCGGGGCCAGACGCCGGAGATGGTCCGCAAGGAGATCTGGGCGCACGGGTTGGCCTACAACCTGATTCGGACGGTCATGGCCCAGGCGGCCGCCGGCGAGGGGGTCCCGCCGCGATCGATCAGCTTCACGGCGGCGGTCCAGGTGCTCGAGGCGTTCCGTCCGTTGATCGACCACCAGGCCTCCCGCGGCGCGAGCCATCGGGCGGCGCTCGACCAGCAGATCCTGAGGGCGATTGCCGTCCACCGGGTCGCCGACCGACCTGATCGGTTCGAGCCGCGGATGGCCAAGCGGAGAACCAGGAAGTACGACGACCTGAGACGACCCCGGGCGGAGATCAAACGCCGCGTGCGCAAGCGGTTTGGCAAAATCTAAGTGCCATTCGTCGGGCGGACCGACGCTGGCAAGTGGCATTGCGTTGGTGGCGCATGTCGAGGTGACCGACGCGGGCAACGACTCTGACCTTCGGGACACAAGCCGGCCGCCCGGCGGTGGCCGTCCGGTGGGGTCAGACTGGCGTCAGCACCCCACCGGACGCCTTTTCGTGAGCGATCAGTCGTCGTTCAGGATCGTGCCGAGGCCGCGGCTCTTGGTGAACAGGGAGTTGCTGCTGTTGCCGAACAGGTCGAGGTAGAAGTACTCGTCGGCCTCCCGCTTGCTGTCGCCCTTGACCTCGATGGTGTTGGTCTTGGTCGTCTCGCCGGGGGCGATGGTCAGCGTGCCGGTCCGGGCGACGTTGTCGCCGTCGCCTGTGGTCGCGGTGCCGTTCACGGTCTGGAACGACATGGTCACCGGCTGGTCGTAGGCGGCCGAGAG
>JANNQE010000037.1:0-1548 GCA_031441625.1 Planctomycetia bacterium | reverse complement strand
CGCGGATCTGGCGTAACGCGGCGGTGAGCGTCGGGACCATGTTCGGCACCTCGGAGGTGACGAAACAATAGGACGCCAAAGGACTTGCGCGCTAACTGAATGGCATTCCGGAAGAGCCCCGATCTCGTGTTGATCACCAGGTTGAAAACGCCGGTCGAGCTGCTTGCTACGGATGTTCCAGCAGTTGGCAGCGGATCGCATCGGTCAGTGTACCGTCAAAACATGCTTGGCATCCTCGAAGGAGTTGCGTGGGTCGCCCTGCGATCAGCGTGGCGAACAGGCAGAAAGACTACGATTGCGGCGTGCTCGGCTTGGGATCGGTCGCGGGCTGCTCTTGAACTTGCGGCGCCGACGGTTCCGGCGTCGTGGGTGTGACGTTGAGGTCGGGTTGCGGGGCGGGTCGGCTTGTCGGTTCGGGCGACGGATCCGCCTCAGCCTCTGGGGAGAATGGTGGGACACTCTTGGTCCGGCTCTCGTCGCCGACGCCGTAGGTCACCTGGGTCGGCTGGTCGGCCTCTCGCGGCCCGACTTCCACCCACACGGTCGGTGCCGTCTTCACCAACCCGCCGTCCTTCCGGAGGGCGACGTCGTACTCGATGCTTTTCAGGTCGTTAGGATCGGAGCATGAACAAGTGTCGCCTCATGCCGTGGGCTATAGTACCGTAGCCGAGGCGTGGCCGTCGGTTCGGTCCGCGCGGACCCCCGACTCGGAGGCCACGGATGGCGTTCCACTTCACGGCCCAGTACTCCACCGCGGTTGAAGAGCGGATGCGGGGCTTCTTCCACAGCCTGTCCGAGAAGGATCGCCGGCGGTACGCCGCCGTCGAGGCCGAGAAACTCGGGCGCGGCGGCATCGCCTACGTCGCCACCGTCCTCGGTTGCTCCACCCGCACCATCGAACGGGCCGCCGCCGAACTCGAACGCCTGCCCGACGACCCGGCCGCCGGCCGCGTCCGGCGACCCGGCGGCGGGCGAAAAAAAAGATCGCCCCCGATTCGCCCCTCGAGCGGAACCTGAACGCCGTGTTGGAGGTCCGCACGGCCGGCGACCCGGACGAGGCCGAGGTCGTCTGGACCGAGTTCTCGCCGGCCCGCCTCGCCGAGACGGTGGCCGGCATGGGAACGCCGGTCAGCGCCGGGGTCGTCCGCGACTGGCTGGCGGAGATCGGTCTGGCGCTGCGGAAGGTGGCCAAGGTGTTGTCCGGCGGGTCGTCGCCCGACCGCGACACCCAGTTCCGCCGCATCGACGAGTGGAAGGCCGAGTACCGGGCGGCGGGCAATCCCATCCTGTCCATCGACACCAAGGCGAAGGAGCGGCTCGGCGACCTGTACCGCAAGGGCCGCGTGTGGACGGGGGCGGCGTTCCGGGCGTTCGACCACGACTTCCCCAGTTGGGGGACGGGCGTGGTCATCCCGCACGGCATCTACGACCTGGCTCGCAACCGCGGGCACATCAACATCGGGCTGAGCCACGACACCAGCCAGTTCGCCTGCGACAGCCTCCGCTGGTACTGGAACCGGATCGGCCGGCAGTGCGACCCGCACGCCA
>JANNQE010000036.1:0-5807 GCA_031441625.1 Planctomycetia bacterium | reverse complement strand
GCTCGATGGCGGGGGCGGATTGAAACCGGCACTGGCCGAGGCGGTCATCACACACAGAGGGGTTTCCCCCGTGCTCGATGGCGGGGGCGGATTGAAACAGCTTGACCACGCGGCGGAGTCGTGGCGGCAGGGTTTCCCCCGTGCTCGATGGCGGGGGCGGATTGAAACTGCCCTCCGGCCGGTTCCCCCGCAAGTCACTGGTGGTTTCCCCCGTGCTCGATGGCGGGGGCGGATTGAAACAGTCGCTCGCCGGCCGCATGGACGCCTTCGCCCCGCGTTTCCCCCGTGCTCGATGGCGGGGGCGGATTGAAACCAGGTGTCGGCGATGGAGATGTGCCGCACGTACCGCGTTTCCCCCGTGCTCGATGGCGGGGGCGGATTGAAACACTGTCTCACCGATATGACGTGACACCAACTGAGCGTTTCCCCCGTGCTCGATGGCGGGGGCGGATTGAAACCCGAGCACGTCCCCCGCCCCGGTAGGTCTATCCTACGTTTCCCCCGTGCTCGATGGCGGGGGCGGATTGAAACCGGTTTGCACTCAGAACACGCACACTACGCCGTTGTTTCCCCCGTGCTCGATGGCGGGGGCGGATTGGGGGTCAATTTGACTCGGGACGCGAGCGATCATGCCCATTTGCGGGTCGAAGTCCGAGCGGCCAGCCCGCCCTCCCTCTGGGCATTCGCCCGTGGCGTATCATGTGACTTGACGCTTTTTTCACCGACCAGGGGCGGTCATGCCGGAGGCGAACGCCAACGACAATGCGGCGTTTCAACGGCGCCGCCGTATCGACACCGTCTGTGATCGGTTCGAGTCTGAGTGGCTGGCCGGCCGCCACCCGCGGGTGGCGGCGTTCGCCTTCGACGCCGGGGCCGACCTCCTCCGCGAACTGCTGCGGTTAGATGTGGAATACCGCCGACAGGCCGGCGAGAAGCCTGTCGCTGCGGACTACGCCGCCGAATTCCCGGTGGTCGTCGGCTGGGTCGACATATTCGCCTCGCCGACCCCGCAAGTCGCACTGGTGGTCCTCGACCCGCCCGCTCGCCACGTGCTGACCGGGCGGAGTCGGTTCGGCGTCGGCCGCTCGCCCGACGCCGACCTGCCGGTGCGGGATCACCGCTGCTCCCGCCGCCAGTTTGAATTGCACCACACCCCGGTCGGGTGGCGGGTGGTGCCGATTTCGGCCGACAACCCGACGCTCCTGAACGGCAAGCGGATCGCGTCGGCGGCGCTGCTCGCAGACGGCGACCGCATCGACGTCGGCGGGTTGCTGTTCCGCTTCGACGCCGAGCCGACCGCCGCCCCGCTTCCGCCCCCGGAGCCGCCCGTCGCCCAAGAGCCTGTGTCGCCGCCCGCGTCCCCGGCCGACCTGCGGACGATTCGCGCGGCCGACTACCGGGGGCCGGCCCCCGGCGGGTTGCACCTCCCGGCGATAGCGGTGGGGGCCGGGCTGGTCGTCGGGCGTGACCCCACCGCCGACGTGGTGCTCGATCACCCGCTCGTCTCCCGCCGGCACGCCCGCTTCGCGCCGCGGAGTGGCGGGGTGGTGGTGTCCGATCTGGTGTCGGCGAACGGCACGTTCGTGAACGGCAAGCGGGCGGTCGGCGCGGTGCTGCTGAAGGCGGGCGACCGCATCGACGTCGGCCCGTTCACCCTGCGGTTCACCGGCACGCACGTGGCGGCCGACTCCCGCACCGGGAACGCCGAACTCCTCGGGTGGCGGATCAGCAAGGTGGTGCGTGAGCGGGCCACCGGCCGCCCGCTCACGCTCTTGGACGACGTGTCGGTGGGAATCCGGCCGGGGCAGTTCGTTTGCCTGCTCGGGCCGAGCGGGTCGGGGAAGTCGACCCTGCTGGCGGCGCTGAGCGGGCGGGCGCGGCCGGACCGCGGGCTGGTGCTGGTGAACGACGCCGACCTGTACGCCGGGTTCGACGCCCTGAAGCGAGACCTGGCGGTGGTGCCGCAGAAGGACGTGCTCTACGACACCCTCACCGTCGGCGAGAGTCTGGCGTACACCGCACGGCTCCGGCTCCCGCCCGACAGCACCGCCGCCGACCGCGGCCGCGAGGTGGACGCCCTGCTCGCCACCGTCGGCCTGACCGCCCGCAAGCACATCCCCATCCGTCAACTGAGCGGCGGGCAACTGAAGCGGGCGAGCCTGGCGAACGAACTGATCGGCCGCCCCACGCTGGTGTTTCTGGACGAAGTGACCTCCGGGCTGGACGAGCAGACCGACCGCGACATGATGGCGCTCTTCCGCCGCATGGCCGACGCCGGCACCACGATCGTGTGCGTCACGCACAGCTTGGCACATGTGGAGCAGGCGTGTCACGGGGTGGTGGTACTCGCCCCCGGTGGGGCGCTGGCGTTCTCCGGTCCGCCGGCCGAGGCGCGGGCGTACTTCGGCGTCGAGCGGTTGGGCGACGTGTACGAGAAACTGGCGGAGAAGGCTCCCGGCGAGTGGAAGGAGCGGTTCGCCGCCCACCCCAACGCCGCGACTCCGCCGGCGGCCGAGCCGGCCGCCGATGCGGAGCCGCGGGCGTCCGCCGGCGGCGGGGTCGGCACGGCCGTGCGGCAGGGGTGGGTACTGTTCGCCCGGCGGCTGAAGCTGCTCGTCCGCGACCTGCCGGCGTTGCTCACGCTGGGCGGCC
The DNA here is from genome assembly GCA_031441625.1 of Planctomycetia bacterium. Lineage (GTDB taxonomy): Bacteria > Planctomycetota > Planctomycetia > Gemmatales > Gemmataceae > JALHQU01. The sequence goes on along the minus strand of JANNQE010000036.1, from coordinate 3,155 downwards.
AGACGGCGGCAGTGGCGGCGGCGCTGGCGGTGGCGTTCGGCGACTTGTCGAAAGTCGAGAACCCGCTCGCCCAGGCCCGCGATTCGGTCACGCTCGACTTCCTCCTCGCGGTGTCGGCGTTCTGGTTCGGGTGCAACGGGGCCGTGAAGGTGCTGGTGGGCGACCGCCCGCTCTACTGCCGCGAGCGGGCGGTGAACCTGAGCCTGTGGGGGTACGGGGCGGCGGCGTTCGCCCTGCACGCCGGCCTCGCGGTGCTCCAAACGGCCGCGCTCGCGGCGGCGGTGTGGGGGCTGTGCCACCCGCCGGGGGACGGGTGGGCGGTGGGCGGGGTGCTGGCGCTCGCCGCGGCGTGCGGCACCGCGCTGGGGTTCGCCCTGTCCGCGGTGGCCGAGAGCGAGGAACAGGCGGTGGCGGCGGTACCCCTGGTGCTCATCCCGCAGATCGTCTTCGGCGGGGTGGTGGTGGCGCTCGGCGGGGCGGCCGAGTGGGTGGCAAAGGTGGGCATCACCGCGTACTGGGCGCAGCGGGCGGCCACCGCCCATTTGCCGGACGACGTGGCCGCGAACGCCGGGCTGGACCGCGACGGTGCGGGGTGGGGCGTCGGCATGATGATACTCCATCTGATCGTGTTCGCGGCCGTCGCCACCGTGGTGACGGTGATCCGCGACCGCCGCGCCAACCGGAGGTGAACCGCATGCCGCTCACCCTGCGGGTGCTGACCGGGCCGGCCGCCGGCACCGCCCACACCCTGGCCGGGCCGGGCACTGTGCTGGTCGGGCGGTCGGCGCGGTGCGGGCTGATGCTCCCGTCCGGGCCGACCGGCGACCTGCGGGTGTCGCACGCGCACGCGCTGGTGGAATACAACCCGCCCGCCTGCCGGGTGTACGACGTGGCCTCGCGGAACGGCACGCGGGTGAACGGCACCGTCACCGCCGCCGCCGACCTGAAGGACGGCGACGTGCTCACCGTCGGCGCGACGAAGATTCAGGCCGAGGTGCGTTCGGCCGACCCGCAGACGGCGGAGCACCTGCCGCGGCCGGAGTCCGTGTTCGCCGCCGCCACCGTCCGCCCGCAGCGGCCGGCCGCGCCCTCGACCCCGACCAAGCGGGCCGCCTGTGCCGCCTGCCGCAAGGCCGCTCCGGTCCGCGGGGCGGTGATGTGCGCGGGGTGCGAGTCGTCCGCCGGAGCGCTCGACCAGACCGTCCCCGGCTACCGGCTGGTGAAGGAAATCGGCCGCGGCGGGATGGGGGTGGTGTACCTGGCGGTGCGGGCGGCCGACGGCCGACGGGTGGCGATCAAGACTGTGCTCGCCCCGTCCTCCGCCTCCCCCGCCCAACTCGCCAAGTTCCTCCGCGAGACGGCCATCCTCCGGGAACTGCGGCACCCGCACATCGTTCGCTACCGCGACGGGGGCGTGTCTGCCGACGGGGCGTACCTGGCGCTCGATTACGTCCACGGGCTGGACCTGCGGCAAGTGCTCAAACGGTGGGGGCCGATGAAGGTGCCGAACGCGGTGCGGGCGGTGCGGCACGCCCTCTCGGGGTTGGAGCACGCCCACCGCCACGGGTACGTCCACCGCGACCTGAAGCCGTCCAACCTGATGCTCGAAGTGAAGGCGAAGGGTCAGGCGGTGAAGATCACCGACTTCGGCTTGGCCCGCGCGTACCACGCCTCGCAACTGAGCGGCCTCACCCTGGTCGGTGAGGTGGGCGGCACCCCGTGCTTCCTGCCGCCGGAGCAAATCCTCGACTTCCGCGGGGCGGAACCGGCGGCCGACCAGTACGCGATGGGGGCGACGCTGTACAACCTGCTCACCGGCACATTCCCCTACGACACCACCGGCACGGTGGCGGCGGTGCTCGCCCGCATCCTGGACGAAGACCCGGTGCCGCTGCTCGACCGCTGCCCCGACTTGCCCCGCCCGCTCGCGGCCATCGTCCACCGGGCGATGAGCTACGCCGCGGCCGATCGCTACCGCTCGGTGGAGGAGTTCCGCGCCGCCCTGGAGCCGTTCGTCGGGTGAGGGTGCTCACTTGACCGCGGACTTGCCGTTGACGGTGGCGGCCAGCGCGTTCACCGGGGCGTACTCCTCGCACGCGAACTGGCTCACCGTGCCGTCCGCCGCGACCTTGAACTCGAACGTGTACACCTCCGGGAGCAAGTAGCCGTTAGCCGGCACGCTTGTGTCGGCCTTCGTTCCGAGGCCGACCCACCAGTTCCCCTCTGCTTCGGTCAACTTCGCCCGGAGCAGCACCTCTTCCGTCGTCCTGGTGGCGATGAACATCCCCTTGCCATCCTTGCCGAGTTCGATCCGCACCGCCGTCGCCGCACCGGCGCGGGTGAGCACCGTCGAAGCACCTAACGCGGGCGGGGGGCTCTGCCGTTTGTCGTCGGACATCATGGCAGCGTACACGGCCGCATTGGCGCGGGCGCGCTGCCGGAGGGCTTCCGCAGCGGACTCGGCCGCATCGGCGCGGGTGCGCTGCCAGAGGGCTTCCGCCTCCGCCTCGTCCGCCCGCTGAATCGCCTGCTCCTTCGTCACGTGCGCGTGGCCCGCCGAACCCCGCATCAACTGCTCACTCTGGTACATGCCGAACATCGTCAGCCCCATCAGCCCCACGGCCAGGAGCACCACGACACCGCCCACCGTCATCACACCGACCGCCGGGTTCTTCCGGACCCACCGCGCCACCCTCTCCACCGCCCCCATCCGACGGGCCGACACCGGCTCCCCTTCCTGCCACCGGCGGAGGTCGTCGGCCAACTCCTGGCAGCTCGCGTACCTCGCCTCCGGCCGCTTGTTCATCGCCTTCAGGCAGATCGTCTCCAGGTCCTTCGGGGTCGCCCGACGGAGGGCCTTCGGCGGCACCGGGTCGGTGTGAATCTGGTGGCGCAGCACCACCGGGATGGGGCCGCTGAACGGCGGCCGGCCGGTGAGCAGTTCGTACAGCACCACCCCGCACGCGTACTGGTCGGCGGCCGGGCCGACCGCCGCCGTCTCCCCCCTCGCCTGTTCCGGGGCCATGTAGCCGGGCGTGCCCATCACCGCCCCGTCGTTCGTCAGCCGGGCCTCGGCGTCCTGCTTCACCGCCAGCCCGAAGTCCATCAGGTGGACGCGGTCGGCGGCGTCGAGCATGACGTTGTCCGGCTTCACG
>JANNQE010000035.1:0-8891 GCA_031441625.1 Planctomycetia bacterium | reverse complement strand
GTGAACTGCGGGAGGCGGCGGAACTGGCCGCGTACATCAGGTGGGTGCGGAAGCAGCCGGCCACCTGCCGGACGCGGACCCGCCCGCGGAAGCGGAAGGTGTAAACATGGAACCGGGAAAGGAGTTACCGGGGGCGCGACTGGCCGCACCCGGTCACTCCGTTCCCGGTTCCAGTTCACTCACTTCGTGCTGTACACCACCCGCACTCGCACCTTCCGCACCAGTTCGCCATCGACGAAGGCGTCGAGCGTGTCGGCCGTCACGCCGGGGTTGACCGGCCCGCCCAGGAACGCGGCCGACCCGAGCGCGGACGCCACCGGCGAGTTCGCCTTGGCCGCGTCCGCAGGCACTTCGCTCATCGATACCAGGTCACCCAGCGCTAGCCCGGCACCGGCGGCCAGCGCCTCCGCCCGCGCCTTCGCCCGCTTGGTGGCTTTGGCGATGGCCGCGGTCGTCGCCTCCTCCCACCCGTCCTCCGCCCGCGTGTACGCCACCTTCACCCCCCCGGCCCGCTCGTACGCCTGGCCGTTGTACGCCGACGGCCCGAGTTCCCCGCCCACCCCCTGCTTGGCCGCCTCTTTCTGCACCTTCTCCACCAGGGCGGCCAGCTTCGCCGGGTCGACATCGGCGGCCGTCACCACCACCGCCCGCACGGCGTTGAACTCGCCCGCCAGGATCCCACCGCCGCGGTTGTTGCCCAACTCGATCTTGTCCACCCGCAGCGGGTCGGGGGCCACCTTCACGCCCGCCAGCTTCAGCTTGCCGACGGCGTCGACGAACTGCTGAGTGACGGTGTCGTTGTCGGTGGTGGCGGTGTCCGAGTCGGGGTTGCGGGCGGCCACCGAGTACACGATGCGGGCGGCGTCCGGCTTGGCGCGGACCACCTCCGTCGCCTCGGCGGTCACGGTCGGCTTGGCCGGGGCTTGGGCGAACGCCGTCGGCAGCACCGCCAGCCCGCACAGCAGGAGCAATCGACGCATGACAGACCTCGGAATGGAACTGTTGAAACGGTGGGGGTAGGTGCCGCTTGCCGAGCGGCACGGTCAATGTTGTGCCGCTCGGCAAGCGGCACCTACTTGGTGGCGTACACCACCCGCACGCGGATCTGCCGCACCAGTTCGCCGTCGGCCAGCGAGTCCTCCGGGTCGGCGGCGGTGTTCACCGCCCCGTACGGGTTGTACGACGGGGCCGAGCCGTAGGTGATGACCTCGTTCACCGACAGCACCTGACCGAGCGTCACGCCCGCCCCGGCCGCCAGCGCCGCCGCCTTCGCCCGCGCCTTCTTGGTCGCCTTCTCGAGCGCCGGGCCGGTCAGGTCGTCCCACCCGCCCTTGCGGGAGTACACCGTCCGGAACGGACTGTTCTTCTCCTGCTGGCCGCTCGAGTTGTAGCTGAAGTTGTCGGCCGCCAGGTCGGGCACCAGGCCCAGCTTGAACGCCTCCAGTTGCACCTTCTCCACGGCGGCGGTGAACTTGTCGTAATCGGCCTCCGTCACGCTCACGGTGATCGGCTTGATCACGCGGAACTCGACCGTCCCTTGCCCGCCGGGGCCGCCGCGGACGATGGTCTCGGTCCGCACCGTCCGCTGCGGGTGGGGCGTCACCGTCACCCCGGTGAGTTTCAGCTTGCCCAGCCCGTCGAGCACCTTCTTCGCCTCGTCCGTCGCCTCGTCGGTGGCCGTCACCGCCTCGGCGTTCCGCGACTCCACCTTCATGTACAGTTTCACCGTGTCCGGCTTCTGGCGGACCACCTCCACCGCCTCGACGGAGATGTTTCCGGAGACGGTGGCGGGTGCCGGCGTTGGAGTCTGGGCGAAGGCGGCGGCGGACACGGACAGCAGGACGACGGCGGCGAGGCGGCGCATGGGAACCCTCCGGGTGCGGGGCGGCGGGAAGCGACGGTATTGTCGCCCCCCGGCGGGCAAACTCAAGTGGATTTGCGGGCGAAGTGGGTCACACCGTGCCGCCCGGCAGCCGGCAACTACTTCCCGCTCACGTTTGTTGCCACCGAGTAGAAGCCGGTGCGGGCGGTGATGAACAGCGTCTTGAAGTCCTTCCCGCCGAAGCAGACGTTCGCCGGCGACTCCGGCACAGCCAGTTCCGTCACCTTCTTCCCGGTCTTGTCGAACACCAGCACCTTGCCGCTCGTCAGGTAGACGTTGCCCGCGTTGTCCACCGTCATGCCGTCCGAACCGGCCTCGCAGAACAGCTTGCGGTCGGTCGGCTTCCCGCCCTCGCCGACGGTGTACGAGTACGTCTTCTTGTCATTGATGTCGGCCACGTACAGCGTCTTGCCGTCGAGCGAGCCGGTGATGCCGTTGGGCTGTTTGAACGCCCCCTCCACCCGCTTCAGTTCGCCCTTCGGGTTCAGGTGGTACACCGCGCGAGCGTCTTGTTCTTCAGCCCCGTCTCGCTTCCAGTAGGTCCGCTTGTACATCGGGTCGGTGAAGTACGCGCTGCCGTCGGCCCCCACCCACACGTCGTTCGGGGCGTTCAACAGCTTGCCGCCGTAGTCCTTCACCACCACCTTCTTTTCCTTCGTCTTCACGTCGATGGTCCACAGCTCGTTCTTCTCGTCGGCACACGCCCACAGGGTGCCCTTGCCGTCGATGAACAGGCCGTTCGACCGCCCGGCCGGGTCCATGAACGTGGACAGCTTGCCGTCCACGCTCCAGATGTGGATGCGGTCGTTCGGCTGGTCGGTGAAGTACACGTTGCCGTCCTTGTCCGGCTTCGACCCTTCGGTGAACTTGAACCCGCCGGCCAGCTTCTCGACCTTGGCGTCGGCAGCGAACGGGGAGACGGGGTCGGCGGCGAGCAGGGGAACGGCGGCGAGCATGACGGCGACCAGTGAGCGGGTGCGCATGGCGGATTCCGGGAAGAGGGGGAGCCGAATTGGTGCCGCTGTCGGTTGTACGGAAAGCGGCGGCCCCTACTTCGGCCCACCCAACACGCCGGCGGGCGAGCGGAGCCACGCCACCGTGTTCGGCTGCTTCTCCCCCTTCGGCGCGTTGTCGGCGTTCCGCGTGACCGCTTCGGCAATGGCCTGCCCGACGGCCGGGTGGTCGAAGCAGAGCTTCTCCATCGCCTGTCGCTGTTGCTGCTTCGGCTGGATCATCCCCATGGCCTGGGCGAACGCCGCGTCCGACTCCTTCCACTTGTCTTGATGCGCCAGCACGATCCCCTGACCCAGCTTGCTCAGCACGAGCGGTGACACCGGCAGGGCGTCGGGCTTGTTCGCCCGCGGGCCGGCTTCGAGTTGCTTGAACGCCTTGTCCGCGTCGTCCCACCGCCGCTCGCCCACCAGGAGCAGCCCCAACTCGAACCAGGCCGTCAGGTGGTCGCGGGTGTGCGGCGGGGCCTTCTCCACCTTCTCCCGTAGCGCCACCTCCCGCGACGACACCAGGTTCGGCAGCCGCACTTCGGGCAGCCCGACAGTCGTGGTCGGCGGGGCGGTGGTCGGTGCCTCGGCGAGCGTGGCCGCCCACCAGCCGACCGCACCGACGGCCAGCACCAGAATGCCCGCCGCGACCCGCCACGGCCAGCGGCTCGGCGTCGGCGTGACCGCCGGCAGTTGGCCGACCGCCGACCCGGACAGCGACACCGACAGCAGCAGCGGCACCGTGAGCGCCGGGCCGCCGGCAGCAGGCAGTACCGCCAGCCCCTTCTGAATCTTCGTCAGGTCGCGGATCACGTCCTTCGCACTCTGGTAGCGGTCGGCCGGGGCCTTCGCCATCAGCCGGTGAACGAGTGCCAGCAGGTCGGCGGGCAAATCGGGGCGGTACGTACCGAGCGGTTCGGGCGTCTGCTGCACGTGCTTGGCGGCCACCTCGAACGCCGTGTTCCCCTTGTACGGCGGGAAGCCGGCGAGCAGGTGGTAGGCGGTCACGCCGAAGCTGTACAGGTCGGAGCGGTGGTCGACCGGCTGCCCCTGCACCTGCTCCGGCGACATGTACAGTGGGGTGCCGAGCGTCATGCCGCTTTGGGTGATGCTCAGCGGCGGGGCGTCGGGGGCGAAGTACCGGCTCAGGCCGAAGTCCGTCACCTTCACTTCCACCTTGCGGGTGAGCAGGATGTTCTCCGGCTTCACGTCGCGGTGAACCAGCCCCAACTCGGAGGCGCGTTGCAGGCCGGCGGCCACCTGCTTCAAGATGGACACGGCCACGGGCAAATCGGGCGGGCCTTTGCGGTCGAGGTAGTCGCGCAGGTTGCGGCCGTCCACGTACTCGAGCGCCATGTACCGCCGGCCGTCGTGTTCGCCGACGGCGTACACTTGCACGATGTTTGGGTGACTGATGCGGGCGACTGCTTCGGCTTCGGCCTGGAACCGCTTGAGCGCGGTGGCGTTCGACGTGTGGTCGTCGCGGAGGATCTTGAGCGCCACCTGCCGCTTGAGCGAGAGCTGCCGGGCGAGGTACACCTGCCCCATGCCGCCCTGACCGATCTTCCGGAGCACCTGGAAGTCGCCGAGCGTCCGACCGGTCAGGTCGGGCGGCGGGCCGTCGGCGGCAGGCGAATCGGCGGGCATGTGGGGGATTGTAGCAACGGATGGTTCAAGCCACCTCGCCCCACCCATCCGAAAAACCATACACCGAACACTTAAACCATCGATCCCCAGCCGCGGCAACGGGTTGCGGAGCCTTGGCCGAGCGGCCGTCCGACAAGCTGTTGAACGGAGAGCGTTGAAGTCACCTGCGACACACGAACGCGAAGCGGCCAGGAATCGTGTGAGAGCCCTCACTTCGCCGGCTTCGGCAAATACCGAAGTTGATTTTCAGCTTCCGATTGCAAAAGCCCATGGCTCGTGGGGTCGTTGAGGATCGTTTCCAACACTTGCCTGCGGTCCTGGACCCCGCTGGTGGCATCTCGCAGCAGTGCCCGTGCCGCTTCCCGTTGCACCTTCTCGATCACCGCCTTGTCGTCGGTATCACCCCTCCCGTTGTAGTTGAGCAGCGATCGTAACCGCGGCAGTTCCTACTTCGCTGGTGGCGTGACTCGCTCCAGGCACCGGGTCAGACTCCACCCTCGGTCATCATCTCTCCAAACCGGACGCCACCAGGCAACCCGCGGTCCGAGACACCATCGCGAACTGGCCGTGTAAGGCCAGTTCGCGTCAGTCCGCGAGCGGAGGCGTGTCTGGAACGGCGGTCGTTGAAATTGACCCCACAGCTCGAAGAGGGGCTGGTTGGAGCTGAGCTCGCTCGACAACTGCGGCACCTTAGACGGGTGGCCGGCGAGCGCGTCCATCAGGGTGACAAGGGTTGACATTCTTGCCTTTGGAGTCGTGGCCCAATCTCCCCTACTTGCTTCCTGCTTTTTCCAGTCATCGGACTCCCGTGTGCAGGTGGCGCTCACTTCGCGGAACACGGCGAGTAAAGTCGGCACGGCGTCGGGATGATCGCACGAGCCGAGGTACACCGCGGCGGCGAGGACGGCATAATCGGTCCACGGGCACTCGGGTGTCCACTGTTTGAGCGTCGCCAGCACCGCCGAATCGGCGTTCGCCGGCCACTTTTTCGTCCGGGAGCGATACGGCAGCAGCGCGAGGATCGCCTCGGCCCGGAGGAATTGGTCGTCAAACCAGGGGTCGGCCCACACCTTTCCACGGTCCGGGTGGTTGCTCGGCACTTTCGGGGGGCACGGGGGTCGGGGGGCGGTTAGCAGGCGCAACAGCGTCTGGTGGATGAGCTTCACGTCGGATTCGGGAGCATCCCCAGCGTATTGACCCAAACTGTAGACCATCTCCAGCCGGGCGAAGTTCGTCGGCTCCAGAGCATACCAGCTGTCGTAGTGGTGATCGTCTCTGCTATAGCCATCGTTGGCAAAGATCAACCGACCCCCAATCCGAAACCGAAAGATCAACCGATCCCCAATCCGGTGGTTCTTCTTGATGAGTGGTCTCGTCGGTTCTTCCTCGAACGCCAGAAGCAGAGCAGCGATGACACGAGGTACGTCTTTGCCGTTCGCCACAAACCCGAGCGCCCGAGCTGCGTTCCCACGAACGTCCTCGTTTGAATCGGACAGGCATTCGATCAAAGCATCGGTCGGGAAGTAGTACTGATATTCGTTTTCCGTAGGGCCGTTAAGGTCAAACCCTGTGCCAATCCCGGACCAGGCGGCGACCGCCGTGTTGCGAAGTTCCTTCGACAGCCCCGGACGGTTGGTCAACTGGTTCAGCGGCGGGCAAACTTGCTTCCGGATTGTCTCCCGGATATCGGTTAACTCCTTCTGCGATAGGCCTTCCTCCCCACAGATCTCGACTCCCACCTGGAGCAACAACAACGCGTCCGTGAGCGACTCCGTGCTGGCGTTCGGGTCGGAGAGGACTGTGGAGATGGCCTTCAATACGTACCCCATATTCTGGATGAGCCATCCGGGGGGCTCGTACGGATTTCCGGGCCACGAGCGAACCCCCTCAAGGATGAGCTCGACTTTTGCCGCGGGTGGCAGCGATTTGGAGTACAGCACCTCGTCGAGGTAGTTACGGTAGCGGCTGCGGTTGTGGGCCACCCACCAGCCCTGCGTCGGCAAGACGTACCGTTCCAGCAAGTAGGCGGCGACGAGCGTGAGCAGGCAGGTGACCACCGCCGTCGGCCAGCGGCGGAAGCGTTTCGGCTTGGGCTGGGGCTGGGTCAGTCCTACGGGAGGAGGTGCGGCAGAGTCGGCCATCGGAAGGCACCGGGGGCGGGAGGCAACGGTGGGTGGGGGCATTATCTCACGGTTGGCACAAAGTTCAAGAAGTTTCCCTGGACGTGTGACACCGCTCCCGTTGGTAACCGAGCGACGGCCTGTCCGCCCGCGGGTGATCTGAGGGGTCTACCCGTGGAAGGGGGCCGACGTGCTCTGCCGCGGGGCGGTGCTGACGTACCACGAGTTCGCGTCGTCCGACCGGCTGACCGACAAAGAGTGGGTGAAGCTGCTCGACTCACGAAACGCCCCGGAACAGCCGAAATGGACGAAGGATTGGACCGTACCGAAGGCGAAGTGACCCCTGACGAGCTGCGACCGCGAGGGAGCGGGTGAATTAACGTCCGCTCCCTCGCGGTCGCGGATCGTGGGGGGACGGAACCGCGACCGCCCGCGGAGCGTGCGGCGACTCTCCCGACCCACCCTCCGGGCTTACCGCGTCATCTCGAAGATGGAGTCCATCGCCGCGTTGAGCGACGAGATGAACCGCGCCGCCCCTTCCACCATCCGCTGATAGTCCAGCAGCTTCACCAGCTCCTCGTTCACGTCCACGCCCACCACACTCTGCTCCTGGGCGGTCAGGTTGGTCAGCACGCCGGCCCGCGAACTCTGCTCGGCGTCGAGCGAGTTGATCGCCACGCCGACGGTCGCGGCCAGGTCGGCGTACTCGCCGTTCAGCGTCCGCCCGCCGAGGAGCGGCTGATCCCGTACGGCCGCCAGCAGTTCCAGGTTGGTGCCGTCCCCGCTCCGCCCGGTACGAGACGCGGCCAACTGGTTGGGGTCGCCCGCCACCGCCGACCGCACTTTCAGATTGCTCGCCCCCTGCCCCTCGAACAGGCCGTTCACGCCCAGCCCGGCGAGCGCGTTGGCCGAGTCCGGGTCGGCGACGGTCGGGGTGGCGAACACGGCGGCGGGCGGGCTGTCCGGCCGGCCGGCGAAGTCGAACGCGAACCCCGATTGGGCGGTCAGCCGCAGGACGTTTTGCGGGGTGTCCACGGTCGCGTTCACCCGCCCGCCGCTGCCGGCGGTGATGGCCGCGGCCACGTCGTTCAGGCTCATCGTGTTCGGGTCGATGCTGATCGCGGCGGACGTGCGGGCCTGCGTTCCCAGGTTGGTCATGCTGACCATCAGCGTGCCGGCCGTGAGCGGGATGGCCATGCCCTGCGTGGCGAGCGGCTGCGCCGGGTCGGCGACCGGCCGCGAGCCGACCGAACTGGTGATGGGGCCGTCGAGGCCGAGGCCGGTGGCTTGCAGCTTGTCGAACTTGGCGGCGGTGGCGTTGGCCAGCGAGTCGATGCGGGAGCGGGTGGCGGGGATGTCGATGTTGTACTCGCGGAGCAACCCGCCGAGCGCCCCGCCGTTGAACTGGATCGGTTGCGCCTGCCCGCTGACGGTCACGTCCAGCCCGCCGGTGCTGTTGCCGGTTACGGCGAACTGGGTGGCCGTGGTGCTCACCACCAGGGCCGACCCGGAGCCGATCAGGTTGACCACCCCGTGGTCCATGTTCACGGTGCGGAAGTCCACCTTCTTCGACAGGTCGTCCACCAGTTGGTCGCGCTGGTCCTTCAACTCGTTCGCCGTGTCGCCGCCCACCTCGATCTTGTAGATGCGGCCGTTCATGTCGGCGATGCGGGAGGTGAGCGAGTTCACCTCGTCCACGGTCTGTGTCGTTTGCCGGCCGAGGTCGAACTTGAGGCGGTCGAGGTCGTCGGCGACGGCGGAGAACTGTTTCGTCAGGTCGTTCGCGTTGGCCAGGAGTTCGCGGCGGGCGGCGTTGTCGGCCGGGCGGGAGGTGAGGCGTTCGACGCTGTTGAACAGGGCGTCGAGTTCGCCGCCGATGGTGTTCTCGCCGGTGCCGAAGGCCGTCTCGATCTGGCGGTGGGCGTCCAGGCGGACGGCGGCGGCGGCCTCTTCCGAGTTGCCCGTCAGAATGGCGGTGCGGAGGGCCGGGGCCTCGTACCGCGTCAGGCGGGTGACTTCCACCCCGAGGCCGATGTTGTCGATGGCGCGGGCGGAGGCGTTGAGGGCCTGCCGGCGGTAGCCCGGTGTACTGGCGTTGGCGATGTTCTGGCCGGCCAGGTCCATCCCGCGACGGCCGACGGCCAGGGCCGATGTGCCGATGGAGAAGGAGTTCATGGCGGGTGTCGGTAAGTGTTCCACCTCTCCCCGCTGGGGAGAGGTCGGTGAGTGCGGAGCGCGAACCGG
>JANNQE010000034.1:0-8066 GCA_031441625.1 Planctomycetia bacterium | reverse complement strand
TGGTGATCAACACGAGATCGGGGCTCTTCCGGAATGCCATTCAGTTAGCGCGCAAGTCCTTTGGCGTCCTATTGTTTCGTCACCTCCGAGGTGCCGAACATGGTCCCGACGCTCACCGCCGCGTTACGCCAGATCCGCGAGGACATCGCCGCCGTCCTGTCGCCCGACACCCTTCGCTCCGTGTGCGCGCAGTTCGGTCACACGTGGCGGGAGCGAATCCTCGACCCGGTCTCGACGATCCACCTGTTCGTCCTCCAGATCCTGCACCGCAACACCGCGGCCGCCCACCTGCCGCGACTGACCGGACGCACCTTCACCGCATCCGCGTACTGCCAGGCGCGGGCCCGGTTGCCGCTGGCCGTCCTCCGCGAACTGGTGTCCCGCGTGGCCACCGCCGTTCGCCCGTTGACCGGCGGCGACAACGAGCGGTGGCGGGGACACCGGACGTTCTTCGTGGACGGGTCCGGTGTGTCCATGCCCGACACCCCGTCGTTGCAGGCGGCCTTCGGCCAGCCAACCAACCAGGCCCCCGGCTGCGGGTTCCCGGTGGGGCGGGTGCTCGCCCTGTTCCATGCCGGCACCGGCCTGCTGCTGAAGCTCCTCACCGCCCCGCTGCGATCGCATGAGGCGTCCCAGGTGGCCGACACGCACGACGCCCTGCAATCGGGGGATGTGCTCGTCGGGGACCGGGCGTTCGGTACGTTCGCCCATCTGGCCGTCCTCGTCCGCCGTGGGTTTCACGGGGTGTTTCGCAACCACCAGAACCGGATCGTCGATTTCCGGCCGGGTCGGCCGCACGCCGTTCCCGGCTCGCACCTGGGACACTCCGGCCGCCCGCGGTCGCGGTGGGTGCGGTCGCTCGGTCCGTCCGACCAGGTGGTCGATTGGTACCGGCCGCAGACCCGCCCGCACTGGCTGACGGTCGACGAGTACGCCGCTCTGCCGCGGCTGCTGCGGATCCGCGAGTTGGAATACCGGGTGAACCGGCCCGGGTTCCGGGTGCGTGCGGTGACGCTGGTCACCTCGTTACTCGACCCGATCGCGTACCCGGCCGCCGATCTGGCCGAGTTGTACCGTCGCCGCTGGGAAGTGGAAACCGATCTGGCCCATCTCAAAACGACGCTCGGAATGGACGTGCTGAAGTGCCAGACCGAGGAGGGGGTGCTCAAGGAGTTGGCCATGTTCGTCATCGTGTACAACCTGGTCCGGGCAGTGATGTGCGAGGCCGGCCGACGGCAGGACGTACCACCGGATCGGATCAGCTTCGTGGATGCGTTGCGGTGGCTCGCATCCTCCCCACTGGGCACCCCGTTGCCCCGACTCATCGTGAACCCCATCCGGCCGGACCGGATCGAACCGCGGTGCAAGAAAAGACGGCCCAAGAACTTCCCCTACATGATCCGTCCCCGCCGCGTCTTGCGTGAAGAGATACGTCAGCAAGCACTTGCGCGCTAACTGAATGGCATTCCAGAATATGCGGAATAGTGGTTGTCGGTCGCGACGGCGAACCAGCCGCTGCAGATGACCCCGCCCGCAAAGCCGGGCGGGGCAGCTGAACGTGGTCGTTCGGCGGCGGAGGATGCACTGCGAATGAAGCCCCCGAAGTGTGTCCCGTTTCCGCCCAGCACTCGCTACAAGCGGATCGCCGTGCGGTCGCTCCGTTACGATGGCCACACATTAGCCGTCGAGGTACAGGGCGAAGGGTTCGTGTTCGCGCGGGTGGTGTTTCAGCGCCCGGCAGGCTTTCGGGTGCTGGACGAGCGCGATCTGTGCGAGTTCTGGGACAACTATCACGCCGGCAACGGGTGGCTGTACGAGGTCGAGGAAGGCGGCTGGCAAGAGTTGGAGTCGCACCGGCCGCTCTTCAACTCGCCGGGGTTCTTCACCGGCCTCCGCGAGTATCTTGTGGTGTGCGACAAATGCGTCAGCGTGCTGGCCGTCGAGCCGCCCGAGATCATTAGCCTCGGCGCGGACCTGGAGTAGCCGGCGCTGTCAGGACCAAAGGCACGCCGAACCAACTGCTGCACCTGACCGGCGGGGCACATGGGCTTTCTGGACTTCATCGCTCACTCAGCCCCGCCGCTGCTGGGCTGGGTCGTTCGGCGGCGGAGGGCGCACCGATGGGAGCGTGGGGTACAGGCAGTTTCGACAACGACGACGCCGGTGACTGGGTCGTCGAATTGGAAGCCGCCGAGGACTTCGGCCCCATTTCGTCGGCTTTTGAAGCCGTTCTGGAAGTCGGCGATGACTACCTGGAGTTGCCGGAAGCGGGTGCCGGGATTGCTGCCGCCGAGGTCGTCGCCGCGCTACTCGGGAAGCCCTCGTTGGAGATCCGGATTCTCGATGGGCTCATGGAGTGGATCACTGGAAAACCTCCACCCCCGGAGCGTCTGGTCAAGCAAGCCCGAGGTGTTGTGAAGCGTGTGTTGAAGGATTCAGAGTTGAAGCAATGCTGGGAGGAGGCGACGGATGCCGTCGCTTGGCAACAGGGAGTTGAGGATCTGCTGAGGCGGCTGGATACCAAGCAGGCCGCCCCAGGAACGTTAGGTGAGCCTCAGTGATTCTTCTCGCTGACGTTGCGTTGCGGGGGGTGGTTCGGCGCAGACCCTCTCCGCCGACCGTCCGAACACCCAGTTCGGCAGCCCCCCCGCTCCCATTACCAAAGACCGCCTGACCGCTCACGCACCCACCGCGGCGTCCTCCGACGGCCCCTCGATCTTCCTCACCTCGTACCCCAACTCCCGCGCCCGGCGGCGGAAGTTCGCCTCCTGATGCCGGCGGTGCTCGTCCACGAACTCCTCCTCACTCCGCTTCACGTACGCCCACCCGTACCGCAACACCCCGTACACGATCCGCGCCAGCTTGTGCGCCGTCGCCGTGATCGCGATCTTGCCACCCGCACGGCCGCGGATCCGACGGTAGAACGAGCCCAACGGGGTCGCCGTTCGGCCCACCGACTGCGCGCACATCCGCAGCGCCTGAGCCACACGGTTCTTGCCCCGGCGCGGCGACACGCGCGGAATAGCGGGACCGCCGCGTGTCGTTGCTGTTGCGACCACACTTCCGCGCCTTCGGCGGCACCGACTTGTCGCCCGACCGCGCCGGCACCCGCGCCCGGATTATTCACCGGAGATGAAAGAACCCGTGTCGGCGTTCGTCGAAACGGTTGCATCCCGAGCCGCGAGTAACGACACCGGAGACCGATCATGCGCCCCCAATCCGCGTCCCTCTTCGACTTCGATTTCGACGAGCCTCTGCCCATCCGGGTGGAGGTGTCCGACGCCCCGCTCACCTCCGACGCCGGGTTGTTGCCCCTGCGGCAGTTCGACGACCGCATCGGCCTGACCGCCCAGTTCGCGGCCGCCCTGAACGACCCGCGCGACCCCGACCGGATCGAGCATTCGTTCCGCGACATGGTCCGGTCCCGCGTCTTCGGCATCCTGGACGGGTACGAAGACCAGAACGACCACGACACCCTCCGCACCGACCCCGTCTTCAAGCTCCTCGCCGACCGCTCGCCCGACGACGCCGACCTGGCCAGCCAGCCGACGCTGTCCCGGTTCGAGAACCGGATCGACATCCCCTCCCTGTTCCGACTCCGCGACGTGTTCCTCGACCAGTTCATCGCCTCCTTCGCTCAACCGCCAATCACATTGACCTTCGACCTGGATGCGGTGGACGACCCGACCCACGGGTCGTAGCAACTGACGCTGTTCCACGCCTTCGACGAGCAGTTCCAGTACCTCCCGCTCGTCGTCACCTGCGCCGAGACCGACGCGATCGTGATGGTCAGCCTGCGGCACGGCACGGCGACCGCTTCCCTCGGTGCCGACGACGACCTGGAATACCTCGTGAACCGGATTCGCGCGGTCTGGCCGAGCGTGCGCATCCGGGTGCGGGGCGACGGCGGGTTCGGCAACCCGACCATGTACGAGGGGAGCGAACGCCTGGACGTGATCGACACCTACGGCACCTCGACCAATCCGGTGTTACAGCGGGAGAGCGACGCATTATTGGCCGAAGCCGTTCGACTCTGGGACGAGACGCACGGCTCGCAGCGCCTGTTCGCGGGCTTCTGGTATCAAGCCGGAACGTGGCCCGTGCCGCGCTGGGTGGTGGTCAAGGCGGAGGCGAACGCGCAGGGGACGAACCGCCGCTTCGTGACGACGAACCGACCCGGCGCGCGGGCGTACCCGGGCGCGACGTACGACGAGTACGCGATGCGCGGCGAGAGCGAGAACCGCAACAAGGAGTTCAAGTGCGGGATGGCGATGGGCCGGCTGAGCGACCACCGGTTCAAGGCCAACTTCTTCCGGCTGTACCTGCACGCGGCGGCGTTGAACCTGTTGGTGCGGTTGCGTCGCGAGATTGCCGACCCGCCGCCGGCCCCCGCGGGCGATGTCCCGGTGGCCGCGTTGCCCGAACCGGCGCGGAAGCGATACCAGAACGCCCGTCGTCGCCACGACCCACTGGGCGAAGGCCACCCGGCGACGTGGCGCTTGCTCCTGATCAAGGTGGCCGCGTCGGTGGTGGTCAGTTGTCGCCGCATCGTGGTGCGGCTCAGCGGCAGATGGCCGAATCTGCAATTCTTCGAGCGGGTGGCGGAGCACGTCTGTCGGCGTCCGGCCGTCGCGCACTTCTGGACCGGATGAAGCCAGGACAACCCGAACAGCAGATGGGGGTAAGGGGGCGGTACGCCCCGAGCGGCCGAAGGGGTGCTTCTGCGGCCAGAAACACGTTCCTGACGACGAGAAACGATTGTCTGGCATGCGCTACTGAATAATCCGGGCTAGACTCGTTCGAGTGCTTCTGTGTCGCCCTCCTCGAACCCCGTCACGGCCATCCCGCAGTTCCTATAATTGGCCACACGTCTGCACGCACCACCCGCCCCGTCCTAGCCGATGAAGCCCGAAGACAAGGCACGCCAGACCATCGACGCCATGCTCACCGCGGCCGGCTGGCAGGTGCAACAGGCCGACGACCTCGACATTGACGCCGCGGTCGGCGTCGCCGTCTGCTCGTTTCAGATGGGCAAGGACGAAGCCGATTACCTGCTCTACGCCGACAGCAAGGCGATTGGCGTCGTCGAAGCGAAGAAGGTGGGGGCCACCCTCATCGGGATCGAAACGCAATCGGCCAAGTACACCAGTGGCTTGCCGAAGGGGCTACCCACTCACCGCCCGCTCCCCCTGCCGTTCAGCTACGAAGCGACCGGCAAGGAAACCCGATTCACGAGCCACCTCGACCCGGACGCGCGAAGCCGCGAAGTGTTCGGATTCCACCGGCCCGAAGAACTGCTCCGGCTGGTGAACCTCGACCAGCAACTCCGCGACCGCCTCCGACAGTTGCCGGCGATGAACGCCGAAGGCATGTGGCCGGTTCAAATCGACACCGTGAAGCGCCTCGAACAGTCGCTCGCCGACAACCGCCCGCGGTCGCTCATCCGCATGGCCACCGGGAGCGGGAAGACGTTCACCGCCGTCTCGTTCCTGTACCGCCTCATCAAGTTCGCCGGCGCGCGGCGGGTGCTATTCCTCGTGGACCGCACCAACCTCGGCAAGCAGTCGTACAAGGAGTTCGAGCAGTACCGGAGCCGGTACACGAACTACGCCTTCACCGAGGAATACCCCGTCCAGCACTTGCGGCGGAACCGCATCGACGGCTCCGCGAAGGTGGTCATCTCCACCATCCAGCGGCTGTTCTCGATGCTCAAGGGCGAGCCGGAAGAGGCCGAAGTCGAAGAAGACAGCTCGAACTTCGAGAACGCGCCGGCGAGCCGTGAGCCGGTGGAGGTGGTGTACAATGCCGCCATCCCGCCGGAGTTCTTCGACTTCATCGTCATCGACGAGTGCCACCGAAGCATTTACAACGTCTGGCGGCAGGTGCTCGAATACTTCGACGCCTTCCTCATCGGCCTGACCGCCACCCCGACCGGGCAGACGGCCGGGTTCTTCAACTCGAACGTCGTTCAGGACTACAACCAAGAGCGGGCCGTTGCCGATAACGTGAACGTCGGGTTCGAGGTGTTCCGCATCGAAACCGAGATCACCGCCGCCGGCGCGACGCTGCTGAAGCAAGCCGGCGTGTTCATCCCCCGCCGCGACCGCCGCTCGCTCAAGAAGCGGATGGCCGAACTCGAAGCGGACCTGCTTTACTCGGCGAACATGCTCGACCGCGACGTGGTGGCGAAGGACCAAATCCGCACCGTGATTCGCACCTTCCGCGACTGCCTGCCCCAGATGTTCCCCGGCCGCACCGAGGTGCCGAAGACGCTCATCTTCGCCAAGACCGACCTTCACGCCGAGGACGTGGTGAAGATCGTCCGCGAGGAGTTCGGCAAGGGGAACGACTTCTGCGTGAAGATCACCGCCAAGGCCGACGACCCCGACGCCATGCTGAAGAAGTTCCAGAACGAACACTTCCCCCGCATTGCCGTCACCGTGGACATGATCGCCACCGGCACCGACGTGAAGCCGCTGGAATGCGTCGTCTTCCTGAGAATGGTGAAGTCGCTCTCCTACTTCGAGCAGATGAAGGGGCGCGGCTGCCGGGTGGCGACGGTGGACGAAATGGGGAAGGTGAACCAGAACCCCAGGCCGAAGACGCACTTCGTCATCGTCGATTGCGTCGGCGTGTGCGAGCAGGCGAAATCCGACTCGAAGCCGCTCGACCGCAAGAAGTCCGAGCCGTTCGCCAAGATCCTCGACTTCGTGGCGAAGGGCGGTTGCGACGCCGACACGGTGTCCACGCTCGGCGCGCGGCTGGCCAAGCTGAACCGCGAACTGACAACCGAGCAGGCCGAGCAAGTGGAGAAGACGGCCGGCGCGCCGCTGCCCGCGCTCATCGCCGATCTGCTCGGCAGCGTGAACGAGATCGCCGTGGCCGCCCGCGCCGCCGAGAAGTTCAACCTTCCACCGGAGGCCGAGCCGACCGAGGAACAGCTCGACGCGACCGAAGCCGAGATGATGCAAGCGGGCGTGAAGCCGTTCCGCAAGGCGGCGGTGCGGAAGGCGGTGCAAGCGGTGTGGGAGGAAGTGAACAACCAGTGGCAGGTCATCGACGAAATCACCGTCGATTCCGTCCGCCGTGCCGAGTTCGACCCGAAGGCGAAGGAGAACGCCGCCGCGCTGGTGGCCGACTTTCGCCAGTTCTGCGACGACAACCGCGAACAAATCGAAGCCCTGCAACTGCTCTACTCGAAGCCGTACCGGGCCGGGCTGCGGTTCGGGCACCTGAAGGAACTCGACGCCGCGCTGAAGACCTCGCCGAAGCGGTTCGATGCGGAACGCATCTGGCACGCCTTCGAGGTGCTGGAACCGGCGACGGTAAAGGTGAGCGGGGCGAAGAAGCTGGTGGACCTCATCGCCCTGGTGCGGCACGCCATCGACCCGGACACGCCGCTGGTTCCCGTCGACTCGACGGTGAGCGAACGGTATGCCGCGTGGGTGGCGGAGCGGGAAGCGGCCGGTCGGCCGTTCACCCCGGACGAACGGAAGTGGCTGGACGCCATCCGCGACCACATCGCCACCAGCCTGCGCATCGAGCGGGACGACCTGGCCGACATGCCGTTCAACCAGATGGGGGGCCTCGGCGCGGCCGCGCGGCTGTTCGGCGAGAAATTGGACGCGATCCTCGACGAACTGAACGAGAGGTTGGCGGCATGACTCAGGACGCTCAGTTCCCGTGGCCGACATTGCCACTCGCCGAGATCGCTGCCGAAATGTGTCTTGGGAAGATGCTGGACAAGGCGAAGAATCGCGGGACACTTCAACCGTACTTGCGAAACGTGAACGTGCGGTGGCTCACGTTCGATTTCAGTGACATGAAGGAGATGCGTTTCGAGGACAGCGAAGGAGAGCGTTTCCAACTCCGGGCAAACGACCTTGTGATTTGCGAAGGTGGTGAGCCGGGCCGCTGCGCCGTGTGGACGGGTGCCGTTGCCCCGATCCCAGAGTTTACGCTGCAATTGCAGGTGTTTTGGTTTCTCGCGGTCGGTAACTCACCTCTTTCGGGAGTGGCTGAGCGTGTAGGTACGCTGCATACGCTCGCACCCAAACTTTGCTGAG
>JANNQE010000033.1:0-3703 GCA_031441625.1 Planctomycetia bacterium | reverse complement strand
CCCCTCTCCCCCAGGGGAGAGGGGGACAACCCCCGCGGCCCCGTCCCGCGTCGAGTTCAAACTGCCCGACCTGGGCGAAGGGATCGACGGCGGCACCGTCGTGTCGGTGGCCGTGAAACCGGGCGACACCGTCGCCGTCGGACAAGACCTGCTCGAAGTCGAAACCGACAAAGCGAGCATGCCGGTGCCGTGCGACGTGGCCGGCAATGTGGAAAGCGTGAGCGTGAAGGCCGGCGACAAGATCAGCATCGGGGCAGTGATCGCCGTCCTGATGGCGAGCGGGGGACGTGAGTCCCCTGGTGCTTCACAACCCGCCCCGATCGCCGCACACCCCAAGAACCAGGGGGCTGACGCCCCCCGTTCGCCCGCTCCCGCTGCTCCCGCCGCCAACGGTAAGAAGGACCACACCCCCGCCGGCCCGGCCACCCGGCGGCTCGCCCGCGAGCTGGGCGTGGCGCTGGCGGAGGTGAGACAGCCGTCCGGCCGCGGCGGGCGGGTCACACTCGACGACGTGAAGGGGTTCGTGCGTGTCGAACGCCAAGCCACCAAGTCCGGTGGCGGCAGTTTCAGCGGCAGCGTGGTGAACGCCTTCACCCTGCCCCCGCTGCCCGACTTCGCCAAGTACGGCGAGATCGAGAAGAAGCCGACGACCGGCATCCGCAAGAAGATCGCCGAGAACCTGACGGTGGCGTGGCGGACCATGCCGATGGTCACGCAGAACGACTTGGCCGACATCACCGACCTGGAAGCCGGCCGTAAGCGGATCGTCGAGACGCTCCCCAAAGGGGCGGCGAAGATCACGTGGACGGTGCTGGCGGTGAAGGCGTGCGTGGCCGCGCTGAAGGAGTTCCCCACCTTCAACAGCAGCTACGACATGAACGCCGGCGAGGTGATCCTGAAGAAGTACTTCCACATCGGCATCGCCGTGGACACCGAACGCGGGCTGGTGGTGCCGGTGATCAAGGATGCCGACAAGAAGACCGTCCGCGACATCGCCGCCGAGGTGCAAGCGCTCGCCGAGAAGGCGCGGGCGGGCAAGCTGGCCATCGACGAGATGCGGGGCGGCACGTTCACCATCACCAACCTGGGCGGTATCGGCGGCACCAGCTTCACCCCCATCGTGAACTACCCCGAGGTGGCGATCCTGGGTATGTGCCGCTCGGCGCTGCAGCCGGTGGTGAAGGACGGTCAGATCGTGCCCCGGCTGATGCTGCCGCTGAGCCTCACCTACGACCACCGCGTCATCGACGGGGCCGACGGCGCGCGGTTCACCGCCCGCCTGGTGCAACTGTTCAGCGACCCCATGCGACTGCTGATGGAGAGCTGACCGTAGAATGGTGACACCCGACGGAAGCACGCCATGCGCATCACCCGCCTGTTCATCGACAACTACAAGTGCTTCGTCGGGTTCGACTTCAAACCGCAGGCGGTTCAGCCCATCTTCGGCCTGAACGGCACGGGCAAGAGCACGCTGTTCGAGGTGCTGGCCGCACTCAAGCGGCTTGTCGTTGACGGTGAGCCAGTCGATTCCTGCTTCCCCGAGTCCGCGTTCACCCGTTGGACGCGATTCCCGCCGAAGCCGTTTGCCCTTTCATTGGATGTGGGCGACGACGACACGCCCGACCTCTACCGTTACGACTTGACACTGGCGGTTGAGCACAAGTCCAACAAATCGTGGATTCGATCCGAAACGCTGCGATCTCCCTTCCACGACACCCCTCTCTACGCCTATCAGGACTGGTCCGCGACTCTGTACCACGACCTCGACAAATCGACACAAGCGTTGTTGGCCGATGAACACCGATCGGGGTTATCGCTGGTGAATCCGCGGCCTGGGACGGAGTTGCTTCAGCGCTTCGTTAAATGGCTTGGTGGTGTCCAGTGGGTCGCCTTACATCCAGGGTTGATGCGCGAATCATCCAGTGATGGCGAAGAACCCACTCTCGCGTGGGGGGGGCACAATTTCGTGTCGTGGTTGCGCTCTGTCGCCCAAAATCAACTCCCCGCAATGGGGAAGTTAAACGCCGACCTCCAAGAGTGTCTGGACGGGTTCGACGGGATTCGCTTCGAGCCGATTGGGAAGCGAAAGCTTCTTTGGTCGATGTTCCGCCGCAAGTCAGCGGACAGCGAACAAATGGATGGCTACCGTTTCGATTTCAGCGAACTCTCGGACGGGCAACGGATGCTCATCGCCCTGTATGCGGTTTATCACGGGTTGAAGGGGACGAATGCAGTTGTGTGCATGGACGAACCGGCCAACTACCTCGCCCTGTCGGAAATTCAGCCGTACCTCCTCCGCCTCCGCGATGCGGTCGGCGACGGCCTCGCCCAACTGTTCGTCGTGACGCACAACCCGGAGGCGATCAACGACCTTGCCCCCGATCACCCGGTCCTCTTCTCACGCGGGGACGACGGGTCGGTTCAGATTCTGCCGTTCCCGGAGACGAACCCAGATGGGTTGACTGCCGCCGAACTGATCGCCCGCGGGTGGGAGCAGCCGTGAGCAAGCAGCGGGAGAAGATTCAGATCGTTGTGGTGTGCGAGGACAACGCTCACGCCGTTCTGATCCGCAACTACCTCGACCGAATCGGGTACAACCGCCGGAAACTCCGGTTCATGACCAACCCATCTGGTCGCGGGGCCGGAGAACAGTTCGTCCGGAAAACGTATCCGAGCGAACTCGATCAATACCGCAAGCGGAACCCGCAATACTGGCGGTTGGTCGTGGTGATCGACGCCGACGTGAACCCAACACTGTATCGCGAACAGCAACTCGCGGACGAAGCGGTTGCGCACGGGCTTGCTCCCCGACAAAAGGGCGAAGGGGTCGTTCACCTGATCCCGAAGCGGAACGTGGAGACGTGGGTTCATCAGCTGCTCGGTCAGCCAGCCGACGAGGGCACGGATTACAAGCTGCGGTACACGAAGCAACCGGAGAACGCCTACTGTCGGCCGGCGGCAGAGGCACTCGCATCACTGGTGCGGGATGTGAACCGCCAGCCCGACCTGCCGTCGCTCGTCGTCGCAGTCCAAGAGTTGCGCGAGAAGCTGAGCGAGAGTCCGTAAATTGACCCGACTCACATGGCCCGAAATGTGCCCGTCGGTTTGCCGAATCACCCTGTGTCCCCTTCCCCAGGTGATCCCATGACCGATCAGCCGATACCGCCGCCGCCGCCCGACGCCCCGTTGCCGGAGCAGCCCGACCCGCCCATCCCGACCGACGGCAAGCCGCCGGTCGATATCACCGCGTTCGCCAAGTACTTCACCGACGGCGCGTTCTGGCAGAAGGTGAAGGACTTCGCCGGCAAGATCGGCCGCGGCACGCTCACGAAGGCGATGGAACTGTACCACGTGGCCATGTCGAAGGACACGCCGGTGCTGGCGAAGGCCATCGCCCTCGGGTCGCTCGGCTACCTCATCATGCCGCTCGATGCCATCCCCGACATCCTGCCTGGCGTCGGTCTGGCCGACGACGCCGCGGCCCTCGCCGCCGCCGCCACCGCCATCTTCAAGAACATCACCCCGGCGGTGAAAGCGGCCGCATCCGATCAGGTGAGCAAGTGGTTCGGCCCGGACAAGAACGCACCGCCGGTGACACCCGAAGCACCTCCGGTGCCGCCGACCGACGTGCCGTCGCCGAGTTGAATCATTCCTGGCGAACTCGGCCCGCCAGGGCCGCGGGTGTGGGCCTCGTGCCTCGCAC
>JANNQE010000032.1:0-7700 GCA_031441625.1 Planctomycetia bacterium | reverse complement strand
CTGGGGAGAGACCCCCCAGGCGGCTCACGCCGCCGGTTCTCCTTCATTCGGACTCCCCGCTCAACTGATACCGGAAGTTGCCGATCTCCAGTTCGTCGCCCACCCGCAACCGCCCTTCCGTCACCTTCTGCCCGTTGATCTTCACCCCGTTCGTGCTACCCAGGTCGCGGATCACCAGGTAGTCGTTCACCTGCGCCACGCAGCAGTGGCGGCGGGACACCTTCTTCGAATTCAGTTGCACGTCGCACTCGGCGTGCCGGCCGAACAACAGGATGGGCTTGTCGAGCAGGATGCTCGGGCCGTCGGCGAGTGACAGGAGCATGACGGGCATGGCGGGTTCGCGGGGCGGTTCAGGGAGTGTACCTCACACGCCGGCGAGTAGCCACTCGAGTACCGCCTTCTGCGCGTGCAGGCGGTTCTCGGCCTGATCGAACACCACGCTCGCCGTGCCCTCCATCACGCCGTCGGTGATCTCCTCCCCGCGGTGGGCGGGCAGGCAGTGCAGCACCTTGCAGTGCGGCGGGGCCTTCGCCAGCAGCTTCTCGTTCACCTGGAACTTGGCGAACTTCCGCAGGCGGGTTTCGCGCTCGGCCTCCTGGCCCATGCTGGTCCACACGTCAGTGTACACCGCGTCAGCGTTCGCCACCGCCGCGACCGGGTCGTGCAGCACTTCCGGGAAGTCGCCGCCCACTTTGTCCGCGTAGTTCTGCTTGAAGATGTCATCGAAGGCGTACCCCTTCGGGCAGGCGAGGATGAATTTCGCCCCCAGCTTGCCGCACCCGACGGCCAGCGACATCGACACGTTGTTCCCGTCGCCGACGAACACGACCGTCTTCCCCGCGATGCCGCCGCAGTGCTCCTGCACCGTCATCAGGTCGGCCATCGCCTGACACGGGTGCGAGCGGTCGGACAGCCCGTTCACCACCGGGATGCTGCCGAACTTGGCGAGGTCGAGCACCGTTTCGTGCTTGAACGTGCGGAGCACGAGGCAGTCGATGTACCGGCTCATCACGCGGGCGAAGTCGGGCAGCGGCTCCCGCCAGCCGAGGCCGATCTCGTTGCCGGGGAAAAAGAGACTGGTGCCGCCGAGTTGAGCCGCGCCCGCCTCGAAGCTCACCCGCGTGCGGAGGGACGGCTTCTCGAACACCAGCCCGACCACCTTGCCGGCGAGCGCGGTGCGGCCGAGGGTGCGGTCGGCCTTGAGCGCCGCCGCCCGCGCCAGCAGGCGCGTGAGCAGGTCGGTCGGCTGGTCGATCAGATTCAGGAAGTGCGGCATCGCGGTCCCCGTCTTCGCCCCGAAGGGGCCGTCGTTCATAGCCCAGGGCGGAAGCCCTGGGTGAGAGATCCCACCGGCCGACCCGCCCCCGAGGGGCCGGCGTCGCAATCGCAACCCAGGGCTTCCGCCCTGGGCTACGGACGACGGCCCCTTCGGGGCGTCAAGACCGCCGACTACGCCATCGCCATCAACACGTCCGCCATGATCCCGCACCCCTCGTCGATCTGCTCGTCGGAGATGTTGACGGCCGGCAGCAGGCGGATCACGGTGGCGTGCGTGCAGTTGATGAGCAGCCCGCGGTTCAGGCACTCGGCCACCACCGGGGCACCTTCGGTGGCCAGTTGTACGCCGATCATCGTGCCCTTCACCCGCACGTCCACCACCAGCGGGCACTTCTCCTTCAGCTTCAGGAAGTGCTGGCGGAAACGCTCGCCTACCTGAACGGCGCGCTCCAACAGCCCGTCGGCCTCGAACGTCTCGATGACGGCCAGCGCCGCCGCACACGCGATCGGGTTGCCGCCGAACGTGGCCGCGTGCGTGCCCGGCTTGAGCAGCGCCCCGACCTCCGGCTTGGCGATCACACCGCCGAGCGCCACGCCACCGGCCGCCGCCTTCGCCAGCGTCACCACGTCGGGCACAACGTCCCAGTGCTGGTGGGCGTACCACTTGCCGGTGCGGCCCATGCCCGTCTGCACTTCGTCGAACATGAGCAGCAGGCCGTGCTGGTCGCACAGCGCCCGCAGCCCTTCGAGGAACCCCGGCGGGGGCAGGTTGATGCCGCCTTCACCCTGAATCGGTTCGAGCAGGATCGCGGCCGTCTCGTTGTCGATCAACTTGCTGACCGCGTCCAAATCCCCGTGCGGGGCGTAGATGAACCCCGGCAGCATCGGCTCCAGGCCGGCGTGGTACTTCGGCTGGGCGGTGGCCGAGAGCGAGCCGAACGTGCGGCCGTGGAAGCCGTTGGTGAACGTGACCACCTTGTACCGTCCGTTCGGCTTGCCGTGCAGGCGGGCCAGCTTGATGGCCGCCTCGTTCGCCTCGGTGCCGCTGTTGCAGAAGAAGCAGACCCCGCCCCACCCTGTGCGGTCGCCGAGTTCCTTCGCCAGCATCGCCTGCGGCTCGGTGTACCACGTGTTCGGAACGTGGATGAGAGTGGCGACTTGCTCCTGAACGGCTTGCACCACCCGCGACGGGCAGTGGCCGAGGATGCCGCAGCCCCAGCCGGGGAAGAAGTCGAGATACCGGTTCCCTTCTGCGTCCCACACCCACGAGCCTTCGCCCCGCACCAGGCAAACCGGGTAGCGGGTGTAGTTGCCAATCAGGTGTTTCTTCGCCAGGGTGATGACATCGGCGGAAGAGAGGGTGTCGGTGGTCATGGGTCGTGCGATGGGGTTGGATGGTTAACCGCGAGGCGGAGACGAGCGCGAGAGGAAGGGAGATCAACGAGAGACAATCGTGGTGCCGGCGGGTTCGCCCAGCGCCCACTCTAGCAGGGCGTGCGGTCGCCGGCCGTCCAGAATTACCGCTCGCTTCGCCCCGGCTTTCAGGGCGTCGAAGCAGGCTTCCACTTTGGGGATCATTCCGCCGGCGATAGTGCCGTCGGCGATCAGGTCGCGGCACTCGGCTTCCGTCAGCTTGGAGAACAGTGACAACGGGTTGTCACGATCCGCCAGCACGCCGGGGGTGTCGGTGAGGAACAGGCAGTGGTCGGACAGAAGGGCACCGGCGACGGCCCCGGCGAGCGTGTCGGCGTTGATGTTCAGCCACGCCTCGACGTTACTCCGGTCACGGGCGATGGAAGGAATGACGGGCAGCAGGCCTGATGACAGATGCCGCATCAAGTCGAGACGATTCACCCAGGCGGGCTGGCCGACGCGACCTAAATCCACAGGTTGCCCATCCTGGCCCGTAAGCGACAGCCGTGTTGCGTCAAGCGGGAACATGCCTGGAAGTGCAGCCTCGAACCCCTTCGCAGGGGTGTCGATCTCACGCAAATCGGCCACAAGCTTCAAGTTGATCTCGCAGAGCACCCGCACCACGATTTCCAGCGTGGCGTCGTCGGTGAAGCGGCGGCCTTGCACCTTCCGCGGTTCGATGCCGGCTGCCGCCATCGCCCGATCAATCGGCTTGCCCCCGCCGTGCACGAGCACCAGCTTCGCCCCGAGGTGGTGCAGCGCGGCCACACACTCGAGCGTGCCGCGGGTGGCGGTCGGCTCCTCCATCGCGCAGCCGCCCAGCTTCACCACGACCGGCTTGGCGGCCAGGGTGCGGGCGGCGGAGGCGGCGTTCAGCACCGCCTGCGACGGGGTGAGGGGGTCGGTCATCCGCGAACAAGCCCAGGGGCGGGGCGGGATGAGGGAAGACCGAATGGTAGTGGGCGGGGGGAGAGGCGTCAACGGGGGCAGACAATCTTCGCGGGGGCACCGGCCCGCGTCGTTACTTCTTCTTCGGCACGGCGCGGCGGAACTCTTCCACCTTGCCGTCCGGATCGACCACCACCAGGGCGTCGGCGGTGAGGGATTTGACCGTGAGCGTCTCGCCCCGCTCGCCCGACCCGGTGGTGATGGTGTACGCCAGCTTCACCCCGTCCAGCTTGTACTTGCCCTTGTGCACCGTGTCCCGCTTCGGGTCTCCGGTGTCGAACCGCAACAGCATCCCGCCGTCGGTGCCGAACACGGTGACGAACGACACTTCCTTCGGCAGGTCGGCCGACCCCTTCACCAGCACCCACGCTCCGGCGAGGGCGGGCACGTCGGCGGCCGGCTCCCGCTGGAGCAGGAAGGCGAGGGCGAGCAGGGCGGACGCGGCGGACATGGGCACCCCGGCAGGCGGATGAGACGGGGAGGGCGTGCGTGGATGGTAGCCCCGGATTGGGTAGGCGGCCAGCCGGCGTTACGAGGCGGTTGCGCCGCGAGTGCCTGCCGGGGGCGCGGGCGTCCCGCCCGCATTCCGAACAGCGGGCGGGACGCCCTCGCCCCCGGAAGACGCGGTTCGTCACTTATCCTTCTTCTCGTCGGCCTTTGCCTTCGGCGGCGGGGCCTTCGGGTAGCCCTTCACGTTCTTCTCGGCGTACTCGTACCACTTGGCGACGGCGGCGGTGCGGGTCTCGTCCATCGCCTCCGGCTTGGCGTCCGAGTCCTCGAAGTGGAAGTTGACGTAGTTGTACTTGAGCGAGTCGGCCGTGTTGTTCGGGTACCGCGACTTCATGCCGGCTTCGGTCGGGTCTTTCTTCGCCATCAACAGGCTCATCGCCAGGGCCACGTCCCGCAACTGGATCACCTGGTTCTGCCGCTGGCCGTTGACGATGACCGCCCCGTTGTAGGCCACGCCCTCGTCGTGCAGGAGCGGGGCGAGCAGGGGCAGGTCGGCGGTGGTGCCTGCCTGGGCGATCTTGCACGCCGCCTGCGCCTTCTGCACCGGGGTGGCGGTGGGCGAGTCGAGCATCTTCTTGGCCATCGGCACGGCGACCGGCAGCTTGAGGGTGGTGGCCACGTTCATGCACGCGGCCACGTTCCGCGGGTCGGTGCGGGTCTCGAACCACTTGACGGTGACGGCGGCGAGCGCGTCCTTCCGCGGGTCGGTGTCGAGGGCGGTGCGGAGCTGGCTGATCTGGAGGAGGTACGTCGGTGCGTTCACCCCCACTCCGCCGCCGGCGTCCGGGATGGTGGTCTCGACGAACAGGACGGCGATCACGTCGAGGGCGGACGCCTGGGTCGTGACGCGGCTGCTGGAGAAGCCGCCGTTCGCCCGCGGGTTCAGCTCGTAGCGGCGGTGGGCGGCGGCGGCCGTCACCACCTCGTCGGCCTGGCCGAGGGTGGCGAGCAGGTCGCGGTTGGGCGACAGGATGAGGTCGCGGTACAGTTGGCGGGCCTGGTCGGTGCGGCCGGTGATGGCGAAGAACTCGTCGGCTCCCGGCAGGTCGTGCTTGTACCGGCCGGCGGTGTCGGCGACGAAGCACTCCACCCGCGCGCGGGTCTCAAGGGCGAACGCCTTCGGGAAGAGGAGTTCGCACCGGCGGACCACCTCGGGCACGGTGCCATTGTCCAGCCCGTCGCGGATGGCGGGCAGAGCGAAGCGGCCCATCTCGCGGAGGTCGCGGGCGGCCTCCTCGCGGGCGTTGAAGTACTCCTCACCGAGCGCCTTCACGAGGGCGCGGGCGCGGGCGTCGTCGGCGGACGGGACGGCCAGCGAGGCGGGGTTGGCGTCGACTGGGGCGGGCAGCCCGAGCGGCACCGTGCCGAGCATGGTGGCGAGGGTGACGTGAAACATGACAAACCCCAAGGGAGGTGGGGGCGGCGGGCGGAAACGCGGGCGGGGCACCCCGGCGAGCAGGGGCGCCCCGTCAGTTTAGCAGATTCAACACGCCAACGGCCTGCGGGTTTCTACTTCTTGATGACCGGCAGCGGTTGGACCGGCAGTTCGACGGCCGGTTGCGCCTGCGGGCCTTCCTTCTTCGGCTCGTCTGGCTTCTTCGGGTCGGCCTCCGGTTTCGTCGGGTCTTTCGGGGTGGCCTTCGGCTCTTCCTTCTTCGGCTCGGCGGTCAGCCCGCCGCCCTTCACCCACTCGTCCCACTTCTTGAAGGCGATCTTGCGGCGGTCGTCCTGCGACAGCTTCTTGACCGGCTCGTCCGGCTTCTTCGGGTCTTTCGGGTCTTCCTTCTTGGGTTCTTCCTTCTTCGGCTCCTCGACCGGCACCGGCCCGCCGCCGAACTTACCGCCGCGGAAGCCGCCGCCGCCGCCCAGGTTCTTCGGCGGGTTGTCGTCCTTGAAGTAGAACGCCTGCATGTTGTTCAGTTGCTTGGCGGTGCCGGTCCCGTTCCGCATCATGCCGTAGTCTTCCGGCTTCTGGTCGGTCACTTGCAGGGCGAAGGCCAGGGCGTAATCCCGCAGTTGGATGTCGAAGGTGGGGGGCGACCCGTTCTGGGCGCTCCACAGCAGCTGGGGGTCGTCGAAGCACTTGGCGAGCGACGGGATGATCGCCTTCAGGTCCGCCGGCTGGTTGTTGGCCAGGGTCTGGAGGATGCTGTTCCGGTAGTTGGCACCGTTCTGCCCGCCGCCCTCGGCCTCGAGCACGCGGCAGGCGTACTTGAGCGACTTCTTGGGCTCGCTCCTGAAGATGGAGTTGGAGTAGGTGTACGCCTGGTACGCGTTCTGGGAAGTCTCGCGGGAGTCCATCCACTGGATCATGATCTTGCGGATGGGGGCGGCGTACTCGCCCGTGTTGCTGTGGATGGCGTTCGACACCTCTTGCACGCTGTGCATGTAGTTGAGGACCGTCTGGTTGCCCTGGTTGCCCCACCCCCACGGGGTGGTCGCCTGCACCATCACCTCGCGGTCGGTGAACTGGCTCTCCAGGAACAGCGCCGCCACCATGTCGGGCAGTTTGGCCTGTTGGGCCACCATGCCGCCGCCGTCGTTCCCGCCCCACCCGCCGCGGAACCCGCCGCCGCCGTTCTGCTGGGCCCACAGGCGGGTGACGTACTGGTTGAGCACCCCGTTCACCTCTTCCGCCGTCTTGTCGGCCGCCAGCAGCATCTGGTGCGTGAGGGTCGATTTGAGCATCTCGGCGAACAGCTTGCGGGTGGCCCGGTCGTTCCCGCACACCGCCTTGAACCGCTCCCACCCCGGCAGGGTGTGCTGGTGCTTGCCCTCGGCGTCGGCCAGGAAGCTGCCCACCCGCGCCTTCATGTCGTCCGCTTCCGCCTTCGGCATCAGCCCTTCGGCCCGCAGGGCCACTTCCGGCTCGGTGGCCGAGCCGAGCGCCTCTTGCAGCGCCGGCAGGGCCATCCGCCCCATCTTGGCCAGCTCGCGGGTAGCCTTCTCCCGCTCGGCGTACACCGGGCTGCTCAGCTTGCCCACCAGGTCTTTCGCCTGCTTCTGCAGGTCGTCGGGCACGGCCAGCGACTTCGGGTCCGGGTCGGCGTTCGCCGGCGGCTTGTACTCGGTGGTGGTGCCCGGCTGGGCCGGCTGAGCGGGGTACGCCCGCTTCTCGGCCAGTTGCAGTTGCACGGGTTGGGCCGAAGCCAGCCCGGCGGCGGCGAGCGCGGCGGCGGCGACGAGCGGGGTGCGAATCTTCATCTCGGTCGCTCCGGGTGAAGGCGGGCAAGACAGCGGGAGGTTTATCCTAATGGGCGTGTCGCGCAGGGGGCAACGGCAAACCCCGCCGCCCGGTACGCCCCGTTACATATCCGACGACACGGCCGGCTGGCGGATTGCCCCGTTGCCACCGGCGTCGGTACTATATCGGGCGAACGGGCGTTCGCGGCTGTGGCCGATCCGGATTTTCGGTGGTGTCAGGTTAGTGTTGTAAGCGGTAGTACTGGTCCGGTAGGGTGTTGTGGACGTGTGACTGGCATTTCGCGATAGGAGGGAGTCCCGTGGACGACCACGACCTGAGCCGCTTCTGCTGTCTCAACCCGGACTGC
>JANNQE010000031.1:0-2960 GCA_031441625.1 Planctomycetia bacterium | reverse complement strand
GGGGGGGGTGGGGGCGGGGTCGGCGGCGAGCGCCGGCAGAGCGAACGCGAGGAGGGCGAACAGCACACGAGCAGACATGCGGCAGACTCCGGGAGTGTGGTCCGGCGGCAGTCTACGACCCATGACGGCGGCGGTAGACTGAGTCATCAGCCGGAGGAGGATGCCATGCCGACCGCGACGATGGAAGAGGTGCAGTCCCGGTTACCGGAGTTGCTGGCCGAACTCGCCCCCGGCGAGGACATGCTCATCACCCGCGACGGCACGCCGGTCGCCCGGCTCACCCCCGCCCTGCCCGTCGGCGTGCCCGTCCCCGGCCGCGGGCGGGGCAAGCTCGTCATCCTGTCCGAGGAGGACGAACCGCTCCCCGAACCGGGGGGCCGTGACCCCTTTCGACCCGTACCCGGTTCGCCGCCTGTGGCGACCCGCCCCCCCGGAGCCGCCGCCGTGTATCGACTCGTGTTCCCCCTGATGGTCGCCCTCGCCTTCGCCGGGTGTCAGAAGGCCGAGCAGAAGGTGGTGGTGTACTGCGCCCAGGATCAGGAGTTCGCCGAGGGGGTGTTCGCCGACTTCGGCAAGACATCCGGGCTGGCCGTGTCGCCCAAGTTCGACACGGAGGCGAACAAGTCGGTGAGTCTGGCGGCGGAACTCGAAGCGGAGATGGCCCGCCCGCGGTGCGACGTCCACTGGAACAACGAGATCATTGGCACCATCCGCCTCGCCCGCAAGGGGGTGTACGAACCGTACACGTCGCCGAACGCGGCCGCGTTCCCCGACTGGACGAAGGCGACGGACGGCACCTGGCAGGCGTTCGCCGGGCGTGCCCGCGTGCTGATCGTCAACACGAACCTGGTGCCCGAGGCCGACCGCCCGAAGAGTCTGCTCGACCTGACGCACCCGAAGTGGAAGGGCAAGGTTGCCATCGCCAAGCCTCAGTTCGGCACCACCGCCACACAAGCCGCGTGCCTGTTCGAGGTGCTGGGAACGGACGCGGCGAAGGCGTTCTACCGCGGGCTGAAGGCGAACGACGTGCAGGTGGTGGCCGGCAACAAGCAGACCGCCACGGGGGTGAGCGAGGGCAAGTTCGCGGTCGGACTGACCGACACCGACGACGCCTTGATTGAGCTGAACGCCGGCAAGCCGGTGGCCGTCATCTTCCCCGACAAGGGCGGGCACGCGGAGCACCCCCGCATGGGCGTGCTGTACATCCCGAACACGCTGGCGGTGGTGAAGGGCGGGCCGAACCCGACCGGGGCGAAGCGGCTGATCGACGACCTGTTGCGGGTCGAGACGGAAGCGAAGCTGGCGACCGGCGGCGGGTTCCAGATCCCACTCAACCCGACCGTGAAAGCCGACCTGCCGAAGGCGCTGCTCACGCCCACTCAGGCGAGGCCGATGGCGGTGGACTTCGACAAGGCGGCCGACCTGTGGGACGAGGCCCAGGCGTTCTTGCGGGACGAGTTCGCCCGGTAGGTGCCGCCTGCCGGGCGGCACCTACCCCGGCGGGGCGTCGGCCACGCCGAGCTGTTCGAGCACGCGGCGGCGCTCCCAGTGGGCGATGGCGTGGGCGGCGATGTGCCCGACGGCGACGGCGAACATTTCTTCATCGGGTAGCCACGCCCGCCGCTCGCCCACGTGCTCGTGGCACAGTACGCCGTTCGGGTGGACGGGCACTTCCATCATCGACGTGATGCCCAGGGGCACGAGGTAGCCGGCGGCGAACTCGCGGGTGCGGGGGTCGGTGCGGGCGTCGGGGGCGGCGATCACTTCCGTCGCGGCGAGAGCGGCGAAGTAGTTCGGGTAGTCGGCCGCGGTCAACTCCATGCCCGCAGAGTGGCGGCCGGCGGCAAGCTCGAACAGGCTGTCGCAGTGCAGCGTCTGCTTGTCCGGGGTGAGCCGCCAGATGCTCACGCGGGCCACGTTCAGCGTGCGGGCCGACACCTCCACCAACTGCCGTAGGATGGCGTTCACGTCGGCGGCCGAGAACACGTCCGCGTGAACGAGGGCGGCGAGCGCGGCCTGTTGCGCCCGCAGGCGGTCGAACGCACACCTCAACTCGTCTTCCGCCTGCCGCCGCTGGCTGTCCTGCCACCCCTGAATTTCGACACCCAAATCCACCGCGGAGGGGTAACGGTCGGCCGGCTCTTTACTCATCGCCTTCAGGCAGATGGCCTCCAGGCCCGGCGGCACGTCCGGCCACACGTCCCGCGGCGGGGCGAACCGCAGGAGCATCGCCTTCAGCAGCACGTTCTGGTACGTCACCCCGGAGTACGGCGGGCAGCCGCACAGGATCTCGTAGAGGATGGCGCCGAGGCCGAACACGTCCGAGTGCGGGCCGACCTGATCGGGCACGCCCTCCGCCTGCTCCGGGGCCATGTACGCCACCGTGCCGACCACATCCCCCAAGCGAGTCTGCCCGACGGCGAAGGTCGATGCGCGGGTGGCGACGGGCGGCATGTGATCCGGGACGTCCTTCTCGTCCATCACCTTTGCCACGCCCCAGTCGAGCACCACCACCTCGCCGAATTCGCCGAGGATAAAGTTCTCGCCCTTCAGGTCGCGGTGGACGATGCCGCGGGAGTGCGCGTACCCGACGGTGTTGCAGATGGACACGAACGCGGACAGCAGCTTGACCAGGTCCAGCGGCGGATACCACCCCGGCCGGCGGGCCGAGTGGAAGGCGCGGGCGGCGTCGGACAGCGTCCGCCCGCGGATGAACCGCATGACGTAGAACGGGCGGCCGGAGGCGGGGTCGTTGGCCAACTCGTACACCGGCACCACGCCGGGGTGTTCCAGCCGGCCGGTCAGCTTCGCCTCCCGCACGAACCGCGCCTCGCCCGCCGCGCTCTCCTCCTTCAACTGCTTGATCGCCACCTCGCGGCCCAACGCGGCGTCCCACGCCCGCCACACCTCCCCCATGCCGCCGGAGGCGTGCAAGCTCGACCGCGTGTACCGCGGGCCGG
>JANNQE010000030.1:0-8001 GCA_031441625.1 Planctomycetia bacterium | reverse complement strand
GTTCTGTCTGGGCCAGGGGGGGAGCCATGGGCTCCGCTCCGGGGAGACCGACGGGCCGCGATACCTCCGCAGGGTCCGCAGGGCGGGGGCGAAGACCAAAACCTGAGCGTGTTGAGCGGCCGTTCGTGAGCTACACTCTCGCCATGCCCGACACCATCAGCATCGACGCCCTCCGCGTGCAGTACGGCACCTTCACCGCCGTCGACGGCTTGACGCTCGGCATCCGCCCCGGCGAGCTGTTCGGACTGCTCGGGCCGAACGGGGCCGGCAAGAGCACCACCCTCCGCGTGCTCATCGGGCAGCGGACGCCCGCGGCCGGCAAGGTGACGGTGTGCGGGTTCGACGTGGTGAAAGAGTGGGCCAAGATCAAGCCCCTGTTCGGGTACGTGCCCGACCGCGACAACCACTTCGACGAGTTCACCGGCAAGCGGAACCTGGAGTTCTTCGCCGACCTGTACCACGTGCCGCGGCTGCGGGTGCGGGACTGCCTGAAGATGGTGGAACTGGACGACGCCGCCAACGTGCCCGTGCGTGGCTATTCCCTCGGCATGAAGAAGAAGTTGCTCCTCGCCCGTGCCCTGCTCCACCGCCCGCAGGTCCTCTATCTGGACGAACCGACCGCCAACCTGGACATCCACTCCGCCGACGTGGTGCATCGTATCCTTCGCGAGCGTGTGAGCGAAGGCGCGACGGTGGTGATGACCACGCACGACATGGCCGAAGTGGAGAAGATCTGCGACCGCGTGGGCATCGTGTGCAAGGGCAAGCTGGTGGCACTCGACTCGCCGCTCGCCCTGAAGCAGGAGCACACCGAGCGGAAGGCGGACGTGATCCGCACCGACGGCGAGCGGGTGTCGTTCGACATGGAGGCGGAGCCGGATCGGCAGGCACTCGCCGAGTTGGTGACGGCCGGCGGGGTGGCCAGCGTCCGCACCCGCGAGTTCGACTTCCACGCCACGTTCCTGAAGCTGACCGGCCAGAAGTACGAGTGACCGAACTGGAACCGGGAACGCAGTGACCGGGTGGCCGTATAACCACCCGGTCACTGCGTTCCCGGTTCCACGACCCACACCATGCGCCGCACCGCCTTCACGCTCATCGAACTGCTCGTCGTCATCGCCATCATCGCCATCCTGATCGGGCTGCTCCTCCCCGCCGTGCAGAAAGTCCGCGAGGCGGCCGCCCGCCTGCAGTGCCAGAACAACCTGAAGCAGATCGCCCTGGCGTGTGCCAACTACGAGGTGGCCGAGGGCCTGTACCCGCGGTCGAACACCACCGCCGCCCCGTTCCACGGGTGGGCCGCACTCGTGCTGCCGTACCTGGAGCAGGAGAACGTTCGCAACATCTACGTCCTGTCGGCCAACTGGTACGACCCGCCGAACGCCATCGCCCGCGCCGCCAACGTGAAAACCTTCCTCTGCCCGAGCACGCCGAACGGCAACCGCGCCGGCTCGTCGGCCGTGGTCGGCGTGACCGGCTCGCCGTTCAGCGGGGCGGCATGGGACTACACGAACGTGTCGGTGGTGGCGATGCCGCTGCTGGCGTACCTGAACTACCCGAACCCGGCCGGCTACGGCAGCATCTGGCGCGGGGTGATGAGCAGCACAGGCTCGCGGGTGGCGGACATCACCGACGGCCTGTCGAACACGCTGCTCTTCACCGAAGACGCCGGCCGACCGGACTACTACGTGAAGGGCCGCCGTGTGACCGACCAGACGCCGCCGTTCGGCGGGGCGGGCAACGGGATCGTGACGGGCGGGGTGTGGGCCGACCACCAGAAGGGGTTCGGAATCGAGGGGACGAGTGCGGACGGGTTCACCACCATCGGCGAGTGTGCCATCAACTGCAACAACTCGTACGAGGTGTACGCCTTCCACCCCGGCGGGGCGAACGCAGCGCTGGCCGACGGTAGCGTGCGATTCCTCCGCGAGAGCATTTCCATTCGCACCCTGGCGGCCCTGAGCACTCGCGCCGGCGGAGAGGTGATTCCGGCCGACTGAGCGAGTCGGGTGGCGTTCGACGCCCGTTCACGCTATCATCCCCGTCCACCAACGCCAGGGATAGCCGATGTCGCTTCGCATCGCCGCTGTGTGCCTGCTATTGGCACCCTTCACCCACGCCGCCCCTGTCCCGAAAGTCGAAACCCTCACCCGCGAGCGCGAGGTGGAGTTCGGCAAGCTCGTTTCGTCAGTTACCCGCAATGAGGTCATCCAGACCGCGGTGTATTGCAGGCTGGTGCAGCATCCCGACGCGGCAGTCGAGTACCTCGTCCGCAAGCTCCCGGTCATGGAATTGACCGAACGGCGGGCCAAGCAACTGATCGCTGACTTGGGGAGCGACGACGAGAAGACATGGAAGGCAGCGTTCTCGGAGTTGGTCATATTCGACGTCCGATTGGCCATGTCTTTGGGCGACGCCATCTCGCTGGCGGAAACGAAGAACCAACAAGACCGCCTCGGAGCGATCTTGTTCGGTTACGTCAACCCGGACGAGATCCCGGCGGACCTGATTCGGTTCGATGCGGAGCCTTGCAAGATCCTTGAACATCGGTGGCACATCACCGAGTGGACGGGTGGGCGGGGAGGGATGAACGGCCACGGCATTGACGTGTGGATCGGCGTTAAAGACTGGACTGACTACGGCGGGCACGAAACCCGGAAACGGGTCGCGGCAGCACGCTTGGGGGTGGCGGTGTTGGAACGGGTGAAGAGTCCGGCCGCGGTCGGCCATCTGGAAGCATTGGCGAAAGGCCACCCGGACGCGGA
The DNA here is from genome assembly GCA_031441625.1 of Planctomycetia bacterium. GTDB lineage: Bacteria > Planctomycetota > Planctomycetia > Gemmatales > Gemmataceae > JALHQU01. The sequence continues at coordinate 5,236 of JANNQE010000030.1, read as the reverse complement.
ACCAACGCGGTCGGCGGTTGCTGCAATCGCCCGGTTGAAGAAAGGGGAGGCGGGGCAGGCACCCCTCGCCGAGTTGTGGAAACGGGAACCAGAGAAATTTGCCACAACGGAAACCGTCAACCAGTTCCTCGACCGGCCGGCCGATGCAGTCAAACTGATGAAGAAGGCGCTCAAGCCGGTCACACTGAGCAAGTCGGACGCGGAGAAGTTGCTCGCGCGGCTGTTCGACAAGGAGCCCAAGGAATGGCGTGCGGCCCTGAGCGCGATTCACTATCACGACCTCCGGTTGGCGATGCCGGTTGAAGACTTGTGGACGTACGCCAAAACCGCGACCCACCGTGGGCGACTGCTCACCGCGCTCACGATACGGGACGACTACTCCACTCCGGGAGCGCCCGACGACTTCGACCTCGACATCTCGCACAAACCGTACGACTACTCCCTGTCCGCCACACGGTGGGAAGGAGTGTCCTTCGTCGAGCTGTACGTCGTCACGGAACTCCGGAAAGGTGTTTCGGAGGAGCAGTTGACCGACGACCAGAAGCGACTGCTGAAGCGGTGGAATTCGACGCCGAACACGTTGCACCAATTCCGGCGGGACAAATGGCCGAAGGAAGAATGCGCCATTTACATCCTCGACGCCATCGGGACGGACGACGCTATTGCCGTCATCAAGGACATGGCCACCGGGCACGCGGACGCCGGGCCGACGAAGGCGGCGAAAGAGGTGCTCAAGCGGCGGGGCGTGAAGTAGGGCGAACGGCGCGACGTGAGTCCGCCGGTGGATTTGGCGAACCCCGACCGCAAGGTCGGCGGGTAGCGAACACAGCCACTTTGACACGCCACCCGCGGCCCTCGCGGGCCGGGTTCGCCCGGAACCGGCGGACTCACGTCGCGCCGTTCGGCCGGTCACTTCACCTTGATGGTGATCCGCATCCGCTGGCCGATGACCAGGGCGTGGTCGTCGTCGGGTTCGATGACGGCTTCGAGCGTCCGCACGTCGTTGATCTCGCCCGGCTCCAGAATCAGCGTCCGCCGCTGGGCCACCCACTTGCTCACGCTCTTCACCTTCCCCTTCACCGTCGGCGATTCCAGCCGGCTGTCGTCCTGGATCTCCGCCGACTGCCCCTCCTTCACCTTCCCCAGGTACTCCTGGTCCACCTCCGCCCGCACGATCCGCTTGCCGGCCGGGGCGAACACCACCGCCGGCAGATACCCCGGCGACAGCGTGCCGCCCTTCGTCGCTTGCAACCGCAAAATGTGCCCGCGGGCCGGGGCCACCAGCACGCACTCCTTTTCCGCCTTCTTCGCCAGTTCCAGGTCGGCTTCGGCCGCACTCAGCCGGGCGTCCGCCGCCGCCACCGCCAGGTCCGCGAACTTGTCCTTCTCCGCCTTCACCAGTTGCTCCAGGCCGATGTCCTCGGCCTTCTGGAGTTCCTTCAACTGCTGCACGCTGGCTTCGAGGGCGGCCACCTGCGCCTCGCCCGCCTTCTGCACGCCGGACAGCGCCTTCTGCGTCTCGAAGTTCTTCTCGGCGGCCGTCACCTGGGCGGCGGCGGCGGCCACCATCGCCCGCCGCATTCGCACCGTGTCGGGGAAGCGGGCGGCCTCGGCTTTGGCCCGGTCGCGGTCGATGGTGGCGGCGGTGACGGCGGCCTCGGCCTGCTTGCGGCGGTGGACGGCGAGCGAGTCGTCCAGCTTCAGGATGGGCTGGTCGGCCTGCACCTCCTGCCCCTCGGTGACGAACACGTCGACCACCCGGCCGGGCTGGGAAGGGTCGAGGGAGATGACCATCTGCGGGGCGTCCACGCGGCCGGTACACACCACGTCCAGGTCTTCGGCCCGGAGCGGCGGCTTGGGGTCCGTGCGGGGGACGAAGAAGAACCAGCCGGCGACGGCCAGCGACCCGACCAGCAGGACGACCGCCAGCAGGATGAAGAGGCCCGGTGCCCGCCCGCGTTCCGACATTCCGCGTACCCCAATTATCGGATGTTGTGCGCCGGGTCGACGTGCTGGAACGACCGCAGGGCGGCCAGCCCGGACAGCAGCGCCATGGCCAGCGTGAGCACGACGGCCACCCCGATGATGGCCGGGTGGAGCGTCACCTGCGTGCCGATCAGGTTGGCCGCCTCGGCCGTCAGGTACGACACCGGGGTGGCGACGAGCAGGCCGAAGAAGCCGACCCAGAGGGACTGCGCCACCACCGTCAGCTTCAGCCGCCAACTGGGGATGCCCATGGCCCGAAGGGTGGCGAACTCCCGCTGACTGGCGGCCACGGCCGCGTACAGCGTCTGGCTCGTCACCACCGACCCGACGAACAGGCCGAGCAGGGCGGTGAACCCGACGGCGATGCCGGCCTTGGTGGTGGTCAGCCAGTGGACGCGGGTCCGCAGGGAGAACTCCTCGGACGTGAGCGCGGACATCTGCTGGTAGCGGCTCAGGCGCTCCGTCACCCGCTTGGCGTCCTCCGGCGACTTGCACCGGGCGAGCACGTAGCTGCACTCCCCGCGGGGGTACTTGAGCAGGGCGCGGGCCGTCTCCACCGAGCAGAACACGTACGGCCCGCCCAGGCTGCGATACCCCTTCACGAACCCGACCACCCGCACCCGCCGGCCGATCACTTCGGCCTGTTCGCCCACCTGCTTCACCCCCAGGCGGTGCAGTTCCGCCTGATCCACCACCACCGTCATCGGCTCGGCCAGCCGCTCCAGCAGTTCCGGGTTGGTGCGGATGCCCTCCACCGCGCCGAGCGCGTCCGGGTGCAACCGGCAGCCGACGACGGTGATGACCTCGGGCGTGGCCTGCGTGCCGCTCGTGCTGTGCGTCCACAGGCTGAACCCGACGGTGGACGTTTCGACCCGCTCGACGCCCGGCTCGGCCGCCACCCGCGACGCCCACCGCTCGGGGATGCCGCGGCCCAGGTCCACGCTCTGCACGCCGGGGTAGCCGACCCACACGTCGGCGGTCGTCATGTCCACCGGCCTCGACATCATCGACAGCAGGCCGATGACCAGCCCGCCCTGCACGGCGATGAGGACGGCGCTGAACGCCACCGCCATGATGGCCGGCAGGTACCGCTGCCGCTCGTACCAGATGGTGGACAGGGCGTAGCTCATCACCCATCACCTTCGCCAATCGCCCGGCGGATTCAACGGGAAATCCGGGCGGGGAAACGGAAACCGCCCCGCCGGGGGTTCCGACGGGGCGGCTGGGAAAGCTGGGAAAGCGGTGCCGCTTCTCGAAGGGCGTGTCGGGCGGGGAGTCCGGCGAACGCTCCGAGGGTCGGTGAGTCGAACACACCCGACGGCTCGCCCCAGGTCACCACTTGTAGCCCAGGCCCTTCATCTGCTTCTGCACGCTGTCGGACCACGGGTGGGCGAGCGGCGGGCGAATCTGCTTCACCTCGCCGTGGGTGTCGGTGAACTCGTAGCCCGGCTGGATCTTGCTTTCGCCCAGGCCACTCGGCCAGCCGGCGAGGCGGTACGGCCCGGTGCGGGGGTCGGCGAAGCCGTCACCGACGAGGAAGAGCAGGTACGGCCCCGGTGTGAGTGGGGCGTTGGTCGGCGTCGTGGCTTGGGGCAAGTTCACCACTGTGGCCGTCGCGCCCGGTTCCGGGCCGAAGTCGGTCAGGCGGTATGTCACCACGGCCGTCGGGGTCGGCTTGCCGTCGGTCAGCGTCACCTCGACCACCAGCACGCACTCGGCCTCGACCAACTGCGAGCGGGAGACGAGGTCGGGCGGGTTCAGGCGGTGGACGGCGACCGCGTACCCGAGGTAGGCGATCCAGCCGACGAACGCCGTCGCCGCGACGATGAGGAACCATTTCTTGCCGGTCATCGCTTCCCCTGCCCGGATTGGCGGCCGACGGCGAGGGTCAACTCGAACCCGTCGGCCAGCACCTTCTCCACGTCGAACAGGTCGTGGAAGTCGGCCGGGTCGTCGCGGTCGGACTGGCTCAGTTTGCCGCCCTTGATCAGGTTGAACACCAGGTGGCCGATGTCGTCGGTGGTGCGGATGCCCCACTGCCGGAACACCACCCCGGCCATCAGGCCGAACTCGCACACGGCCATCTCGCACGTTCCGCGGGCCAGTTCCTCGCCGCACACGTGGTAGTCGGTGTCCGGCGGGTCGTCCTCGTGCGGGTCGCGGCCGAGCGTCTCTTGGGTGAAGGCGACGGCGTCGCACACGAACTCGTAGGCCTCGACCGGATACCGCGGGTCGGTGCGTACCAGGTCGTAAAGAGCGTGGTCCACGGGCAGTCCTCTGAGTCCTGGCGAGCGGCGGCCGTCAGGCCGCTGTTTCGGGTCAACAGCCCGCTCACGCGGGCCGCTCGCCGATCCGAACTACAGCTTCGTCAGCACCTCGTCGGCCGACACCGGCTGGCGGCGGCCGTCCTCGAACTCCACCAACAGGCGGCGGGCCAACACCTCCACCGCCAACACCCGCCCCTGTCCCTGGCGGGTGAGGACGCGGCTGCCGGCGGCCGGCAACTCCTGCTGATGGGCTTCATATACGTCCTGTTCGAACCGCAGGCAGCACTTGAGCCGCCCGCACCGGCCGGAAATTTTGGTCGGGTCGAGCGTGGACTTCTGCAACTTGGCCATCCGCATGGACACCGGCGGCATGACCATCATGAACGAGTTGCAGCACACCGGCCGCCCGCAGTCGCCGTAATCGGCCTTCAACTTGGCCTCGTCCCGCACTCCGATCTGCCGCAGCTCGATGCGGGTGTGGAACTCGCGGGCCATGCCCTTGACCAGCTCGCGGAAGTCCACCCGATGTTCGGCCAGGAAGAAAAACACCAATCGTTCGCCGCCGAACAGCCGCTCGGCCGACACCACCTGCATGGCCAGCCGGTGCTGCTGCACCAGCCGGTTGCCGGCGTCCAGGTCGCGGGCTTCGGCGGCCGGCAGGTCGGCGATCTTCTTGCGGTCGTCGGGGGTGGCCAGCCGCAGGATCGCCCCGCCGGTCGGCTCCGGGATGTGGGCGACGGCCTGCGGGGACGACGGGCAGAGTACCTCGCCGTGCTCGGTGCCCCGCGGGGTGCGGAGGACGACGACATCCCGCCGGGCGACGGCCGCGTGCTCCGGGGCGGTGAACTCGCCGAGCGCGCGGGTGGCCCCGTGCCGCACGATGAACTTCGTGCGGGCGTCGGCGTCCGGCGGTGCGGTGGGTGTCATGGTGTGCTTTAGGGTGGTCCGCTCTCGCCGAGAGCGGGTCCGGATGCCGCTCACGG
>JANNQE010000029.1:0-7113 GCA_031441625.1 Planctomycetia bacterium | reverse complement strand
CCACCTCCCCCCTTGTGGGGGAGGTCGCCGGTGTGAGCGCAGCTCACCCGGCGGGCGGGGGGTTGCAACCCATTCATCTAACAGCCCGGAGCGGGAATCGAGTAGCCCTGTCGTCGCACCTATAATAACCGCCGCTCTCGTCCTGACTGCAACGCCCAGAGGCCGCGCCGTGGAATCGATCGTCGTCACCACCCCGCTCCACCTGCCGACGTACGCGCCCGCGCCGCCGGGCGCCGACCTGCTCCGCGAACTGATCGAGGTGCAGCGGGAACAACTGACGGTGCTGCGGGCGCAGCAGGCGGCGACCGACGACCGCGCCCGCTGGCGGGGGATGCACGCCCGCCACGCCGACGACTTCCCCGAACTGCCGGGCGAGTGCCGCACGGTGCTGCCGCTCGTCGAGAAGGCGTACCTGTCGGCCGTCGGCGAGTTGACCGCCGAACTGTCCGACCCGGACGCCGACATGACCGAGTTCCGGGTGACCGAACTGCTCGACCGGCACGTGCCGCGGCTCGGGCAGTTGTGGTCGGTGCTCACGCAAGTGAGCCAACTGGCCGCCGTGGGGCCGGTGGAGCCGCGATAGTTCGCCCGAACGAGGGGTGACAATACGGCGGGAGGCGCGACGGGAGTCCGCCGGTGTGTGATTCAGAACCGGCGGACTGACGTCGTGCCGCTCGCCAGCCAGTTCAACAGACCTTGAGGACCACCCGTGCCGCGGGAACCGCACACGCCGCTCGTCTCGATCCCGCCGGCGGAGCTGGCCCGGATCAAAGAGCTGTATTTGGCCGGCCGCTACCGCGCCGCCCACGACGCCGGCACCGCCTTCGGCCCCCTCCGCGGGTGGGCCGGGCCGGCCGCCCGGCTGATCGCCGGGCGGCTGGCCATGCAGCTCGGCGACCCGCAATTGGGCCGGCGGCTGCACGCCGTCACCTTCCGCGAAAGCCCCGCCTACCCGGAAGCGGTGTATTACATGGCCCGCTACCGGCTGGAGCGGTTCGGGCCGTTCGGCTGCTGGCGGTTCATGCAGGCGCACACCGACTGGGCCGAGGCGTCGCCCGAACTGCGGGCCGACTGGTTCGCGCTGCAAGCGTTCGTCGCCGCCCGCTTCCGCGACTTCGACCGCGCCGACAAGTTCCTCGTGCAGTCCGAAAGCGTCTGCCCGGATCGCCCGTGGCACCACGTCGAGCGGTCGAGCGTGCTCGAACAACAAGACTTGCTGGACGACGCGCTGAACGCCGCCCGCAAGGCACACACCCTGCACCCGTGGTTCCGCCCGGCCGTGCAGGCTATCGGACACCTGCTGGTGCGTAAGGGCAAGGAGGCTGAATCGCTCGAGTTCCTGACCGACGCCGCCGGGCGGATTGAAAGCGGGCTGGTGATGGCGCAACTGGCCGCGCTCCAATCGGACCTGAAGCAGTACGCCGACGCCGTCCGCTCGCTCGACCGCTTCGCCGACCTGTCGCCGCTCCTGTCGAAGGACGTGGGCGAGTGGCTGGCCGCCCGCCGGTGCGATCTGGCCTACCACCTGGGCGACTACGCCGAAGCGCAGGCCCAGGCGAAGAAGGTGACGGCCGACGACAAGTTCTACCCCGCATTCGCCGCACGCCTGGAAGGCCGCACGCCGACCGCCGACGACCGGCGCATTCTCGACATCGACCTGACGGTGACCGGCGGCAGCCCGCCTCCGCCGGCCGAGTTGCTCGCCCGCTTCTGGGGTGAAATGCTGCCGCCGGGTGGAGAGACTTCGCCGTCGCTCGACGGCATCCCCGACCCCGGCGACCGCCGGCGGTTCGAGAAGGCCGGGTGGGTGTGCCGCGAATTCACGCTCACGCTGCCGGCCGCGGCCGACCTGATCCGCGGCGGGGTGCCGTTCATCGCCACGCTGTTCGAGACCGGGTTCGGGCAGACGCGGGTGGTGGCCGGGTTCGACGCGGCCCGCGAGTCGCTGTTCCTGGCCGAGCCGGGCGAGCGGCGGCCGGTCGAAGCGCCGCTCAGCCTGATGATGGAGCGGTTCGCCGCCACCGGCCCGCGGTGTCTCGTCGCCGTGCCCGCCGCGCACGCCGACAAGCTGTCCGGGTTGACCCTGCCCGATGCCGCGCTGCACGACCGCTTGTTCTCGCTCACGTCCGCCGCCGACGACGCACGGCTGGCCGACGCGAAACAGGAACTGGAACGGCTGACGGCCGACCACCCCGGCCACCAGGTGACGAAGCTGGCGGCACTGGCGTGGGCGCGGGCGACGGCACACCCGGTGTTCACCATCGACGCGGTGAACGCGCTGCTGGCCGACCACCCGCACGACGCCACGTTCGTGCTGACGAAGGCGAACGTCCTCCGCGAGCGCGGCCGGATCGACGAGCGGACCGCCTTCCTGAAGGCGCAAGCCGACCGCGACGAGGCCGACCCGGTGGTGGTGCAGACCTACGCGCAGACGGTGCTCGCCCACCCGCGGGAGCAGTTGGAAGTGGACCGCCTGCTGCGGCGGTCGATCCGCCACCGCCCGCACGCCCCGGCCGGCTACTTCCTGTTGAGCGCCCACCGCTGGGAGCACCAACTGTTCGCCGAGTCGGTGGAGTTGCACCGCATGTCGTGCTGCCTGGACGACCGCGAGGAGCAGTTCGCCGAAGCCTACGTGCGGGTGGCCCGCGCCACCGGCCAACTGCCCGACGCCATTCGGTTACTGCAACAGCGGGTGCGTCGGGCCGATTCGCCGGCCCCGGCGGCCGTGCGGTCGCTGTACCACGGGCTGATCGACCGCGGCGAACCCGACTTCGCCTGGACCGCACTCGACAAGGCGATTGAGAAGCTGAGTGGGTCACAGAAACCTACCCCCCCCCTGCCCCCCCCTCCCTACGAGGGAAGTGGGGGAGCCCATCCTTCCACTGACTCCCCCACTTCTTCTCAGGAAGGGGGGGCCGGGGGGGGTAGGTCTGCTTCCTCCGCCGCCGAACTCCGCCTGTTCAAAGCCGAGCTGTTGGCCAACCACGGGAAGTTCGACGAGGCGGAAACCGAACTGGCCGCGGCGAAGGCGTCCAGCCCGCGGGGCACGTGGCTGCGGGCCGCCGCCAAGATCGCCCGCACCCGCCCGGACTTCCGAGCCGCGTTAGCCTTGTTGAAAGAGTTGCTGGCCGACGACCCGCTGAATCAGGAAGCCCAGCGACTGTACGCCGGGCTGATGCAAGACGCCGTCGGCCGCGACGCCGCCCGCGACTACCTGAACGACCTGTGCGGGCGGTTCCCCGAGTTCTACCCGGCACTCCGCCTGCGGGCCGAGGCGTTCACCCCCGATCCCGATGCCGCCGCCGAAACGGCCGCCCGGCGAATGCTCGAGATGTGCCCGACGGACGCCTGGGCGTACCGCCAACTGGCGCTGGTGCTGGGCGACAGGCGGAGGCTGACCGAGGCGGAAGCGGCCGTGGATCGGTCGGCCGTGTTCGAGCCGGACCACCCGTCGTACTTCGCGGTGAAGGCGAACGTGCTGCGGCGGGCCGACCGCACCGACGAGGCGATGGCCGCCTTTCGCGCCGGGCTGGAGCAGTACGTCGACCACGAGCTGGCGATTGCCGAACTGGTGCGGACCGCCCGCGGCACGAAGGAGAAGCGGGCCGCCCTCCAGTTCGTGTTGGACCAACTGCACGCCCAGCCGACGAACGGCGAGGGCCTGTTGGCGTACCGCGATCAGGCGATGCAACTGGTGGACGACCCGGACGACCTGGACCGCCTGTACGCCGAGCTGGAACAGTTCCTCGAAGACCGGCCCGACCTGTGGCAGGCGTGGTCACTCGTGATCCAACAGATGTTTCAGATGCAGCGGGCGGAGGAGGGGTACGCGCTGGCGAAGGACGCCGTCGCCCACTTCCCGCTCCTCGCCCGCCTGTGGATGGACCTGGCCGAGGCGTGCCGCATGACCGACCGCGAGGAGGAGCGGATCGACGCCATTCGCGGCGCGCTCAAGTGCGCCCCCGGCTGGACGCCGGCCGCCCGCGAGTTGGCCGAGGCGCTGGTCGAGCAGGAGGAGTTCGAGGAGGCGGTGAGCGTCCTGGAGGCGAACCTCGTCCGCGCGTCGATGGACCCGCTCGCCCACGGTTTCCTGGCCGAGCGGCTGTGGAACTCGGACCGCGGGGAGGAGGCGATCAAGCACGCCGAGACGGGGGTGCGGCACGAGCCGGGGTACGACTGGGCGTGGCAGGCGGTGGCCAACTGGGGCGAACGCCTCGACCGCCCGGACGCTTCGGTTGAACTGGCCCGCAGCCTGGCCGAAGACCGCGCCGGCGACAGCCGCGTGTTCATGAAGTTGGCCCGCTACCTGTACCGCTACGACCAGACGGACGAGGCGCTGGCCGCGCTCGACCGCGCCATCGCACTCGACCCGAAGAACCCCGAACCCTTCGACCTGAAGGCCGAGCGGCTGGCCGACGTGGGGCGGTACGACGAGGCCGCCGCCGCCGCCAACCCGCCGCAACTGGCCGACGACGTGCCGCTGATTCTGCAAGGACGGGCCGCGTGGGTGGAGGGGCGGCGGGGCCACTTCGCCCGCGCCATCCCCATGATGCAGGCGCTCGTGTCGGTCGATCCGGGGTACTACTGGGGCTGGTCGCAACTGGCCGAGTGGTACAACCAGACGGGCAAGTCCGAGGCGTACCTGGAAGCGGCCGAGGAACTCATCAAACTGCGGCCGGACCACCCGACGCCGTTGACCATGCGGGGCGAAGCGCGATTGCAAACGGACGACCGCGAGGGCGGCAAGGCCGACCTGCGGGAGGCGCTACGGCTGGCCCCCGGCTACTCGCCCGCCGCCGCCATCCTGTACGACGCCTGTCTGGAAGACGACGAACTGAAGGACGCCCGCACCGCGCTTGCCGTGTTGCAAGAGCACATGACCGGCCCCGAAGTGCTGGTCAAGCAACTCGGCTTCGCCCTTCACACCGACGACACCGAGGCCGCCGCCCGCACCTTCCACGAGCTGTGTGCGGCCGAGGGCGAAGGCCCGCCGACCTCCATGCACCAGGCGGTGGGCGAGATGCGGGAGGCCGACCTGGGCGACCGGGCGGTGGACGCGATGGCCGAGGCGTGGCGGAGCGGGGAGCGGTTCAACCCGTGGGCGGCACTGTACTGGCTCGACTCCCCGGCCGGCGAGAGTGGGTCGGCGGCGGACCGGCTGGCCGCGTGCGACGCCGTCATCCGCGAGTACCCGCGGTTCACCGCCGCCCACGACCGCAAGGCCGAACACCTGGCCCGCGGCGGCCGGTTCGACGACGCCCGCGCCGCCTGCCACCCGTCCGGCTTCACCCCCGCCCCCATCACCCTCCGCGGGCGGGCCGCCTGGGTGGAGGCCCAGCGGGGCGAGAAGGAAGCCGCCATCCGCCTGATGACCGACTGCCTGACGGAAGACCCGGAGTACGTGTGGGGGTGGCGGCAACTGGCCCACTGGTACGACGAACTCGGCCGGCCCCGCGAGTGCCTGACCGCCGCCGACCACCTGGTGCAACTGGCCCCGCACGACGCCTACGCCTACGTCGTCCGCGGCGAGGCCAAGCGGCTGCTGGGCGACCACCGCGGGGCGAAGGACGACTACCAGAAGGCGTTCGAACTCGACCCGGAGTTCGACTTCGCCGGCCACCAACTGATGGCAGAGCAACTGGACCTGGACGACCTGACCGGCGCGGGCAGGACGCTGGCGGCCATGCGGGAGCACGCCGACGGGCCGCTCCTGCATTTGCGAACGGTCCAACTGGCCGCCCGCCAGAAGAACCTGCTCCAGGCGAAGGCCGCCCTGCGGGCGATGGCCGCCGACGGCACCGTCAGCCGCAAGATGATCGACGACGCGACGAAGGCGTTCGACGAGCAGAGCTGGACGACCGAGGCCGACCAGGAGCTGAGTGCGGCCGTGGCCGGCGACGCGCCGACGGCGGCGGTGGCTGCCGTGTGGGCCGAACGGCAGATCGCCGCCGGCCGCGGGTGGCAGGTGGCCGACCACCTCCGCGGGCTGGCCGACCGCCACCCGACCGCCGGCCGCGAGGCGGTGCTCACGTATGCCGGTGAGATGGCCAAGCACGCCGACACGAAGGCGGCGGTGGCCACGGTGCAGCGGTTCGCCGAACTGCTACGGTCGGACGACGACAGTTGGGCGCGGGCCGGGCGGGTCCTGGCCGCCGCCCGCGAGTGGGGGCTGACGGCCGCCTGGCTGGCCGACTGGGAAGACCGCGAGGAGTGCGAGCCGTGGGCGCTCGGCCCGCTGGCCGCCGCCCGCCGCGCGACCGGCGACGACACCGCCGCCCGCGAGGCGCTGCTGGCCGCCGAGGACATGGCCGACGATGCCGGCGAGCCGCTGCCCCCCGACATGGCCGCGTGGCTAACCCTCGACGCCGCACTCGGCGGCGAGGTGGGCGACGCCGGCACGCGGCTGGACGCACTGCCGCCGACCGGCCTGACTGACCCCGTGGGGCTGCTACGGGCTCTGGCCGCCGCGGTGGTGAGCGTGCGGACCGCCGCCGACAAGGGGAAGGCGTTCGCCGACGCGAAGGCCGACGTGAAGGCGGCTGCCGCGGCCTGCCCGAAGGGCGACCTTCCGCCGGGCGTCGGCCGGGTGTATCAGCGGGTGGTGGGCGAGATGGTGGCCGCCGTCGGCGGGCTGAGTGCGAAGGCGTGGGGCTGGTGGCAAAAGGTGTCCCCGCTGGTCAAGGAGCTGGGGTAGGTTCCGGGCGAACCAGGCCCGCAAGTGGGTAATCTTCAAAGTGCGGCCGTGTTTACCCCGGCCGTTCTCGGAAAGACACCCACCGACCTTGCGGTCGGGGTTCGCCAAGTCCGCCCTCTCTGTTACCATGGATCCGTTCGCTTCACGTCTCGGGGGAGTTGTCATGTTCACCCGATCTCGCGTCCTGCTGCTCGCGGCGGTAGTCGCCGTCGGCGGGTTCCTCTGGGTCGGCTCGAAACAGTTCGCCCCGCCGCCCGCGGGCGACGAGTTCACCGTCTCCGGCCCGTTCACCCACGGCAACCTGACCGTCTTCCTGTTGCACGGCCCGGACGCCGAGCGATCCCGCCCGGTGCTGGGGTTGGACGAGGCGCTCGCCCGCCGGTGCGCCGTCGTCCACGAGACCGGCAGCGTGAACGAGT
>JANNQE010000028.1:0-4080 GCA_031441625.1 Planctomycetia bacterium | reverse complement strand
TGGGTTTGTGGCCGCCGGCGGGGGGCCACTGTCAACAAAAAGGGGCGGCGGGTTTAACCCGGGCTCCCCCGCTACCGCGGGGTTCACCCCGCCCGCTCCTGAAAACAGATGTCGCTCTCGGCGAGCGCGACCCACCCTACCGGGCAGTCGGCTCTGCTAGGGTGGCCGGCTCTCGCCGAGAGCCGGGTCGGAGGTCGCTCTCGGCGAGAGCGACCCACCCTAGACGGCGGGGCGGGCGGGGGCGGCCCAGGGCACGTCCACGCGGGCGTGCGGCGGCTTGTCGGTGCCGGCGGCGGCCTCGTAGGCGGCCCGCGGCAGGTCGCCCATTTGGGCCAAGTCCCCGACGCCCACCCGCGGGTACTCGCGGTAAATCACCAGGTCGTCGGGCAGAGTGGCCGGGATGAACTCGACGTCCGGGTTGGCCTCGCCCACCAGGCGGCGGAGTTGGTCGCCGGCCGGCCCGTCCGGGGCGGCCAGGATGGTCGCCTCCACCTGCGGCTTGGCCGTCGGCGTGACGCCGGGGGCGGCGGCCGTGTACGCCTCCTCCAGCACGACCAGGCAGTCGTTCCCGCTGCCACGGTAGCGGGCGAGCGCCTCGGCCGGGTCGGCCTTGCCCAGGCGGGCGTCCACGAACGCGCGGGTGGCGTTCGCCAGCAGGTCGCGGAAGCGGGGCAGGCGGTCGGCCTTCAGGCACACGTTCACCAGCCCGTGGAACTTGCGGTCCAGGTCGGCCTGGAGGCCGGCGTCGAACGCCTTCAGCTCGTCGGCCGGCAGGTCGGCGATGAACAGGTCGGCGGCCGCCGACAGGTCCGGGCAGCCGACCGGCAGCACGTAGGCACCGGGTTCGGCGTCCGGGTCGGAGGCGGGGGCGGCGGCCAGTTGGTCGGCCAGTTCGGTCAGGCGGGTGCGGCAGTACACCACGTCGCGGGTGTACTCGGGCAGGCCGTCCCGCAGTTTGCGGAAGAGCGACACGGCGGCCGACAGCAGGATGGCGCGATACCGCTGCCGCGGGAAGTCGCGGAGCAGCGCGGTCAGTTCCTGGGTGACGGCCGCCCGCCGGCCGACGAGCGAGAAGCCCGACCCGGCCAGGGTGCCGATGAGGGGGAACAGCTTGCCGAACGTGAGCGTCGCCTCGTGCTCCCGCCGCTTGCACTCCACCTCCAGCCGCTCGATGCCGTCGTTCAGCCGCTCGGCGATCTGCCCGAGGGCCTCTTCGGCCCCGCCCAGCCGGTACTCCGGCCGCTCGATGAACCCGACGGCGGCGGTGGACAGGCGGCCCTCGATCTCGGCTTGCAGTTTCACCCCGGCGGCGTCCACCAGCCCGCGGAAGGTGGCGTTGCCGGCGCTCCGCTCGGCGTCCGGCTTGCCCACCATCTTGACGAGCTGGTCGAGGCAGTTCACCGCGGCCGTGCTGTCCACCTTGCCGCCCGGCGGGCCGAGGCCGTCGAGCGCCGCGTCGAAGGCCGCGTCCGGGCTGCCGCGGAGGGCGTCCTCCATCTCCTTCTTGAAGCGGCCGAGGACGGAGGCGGCGTCCAGGTGGTAGTTCGCCCACTGGTCGTCCAGCCAGCGGCGGATCGGCTCCTTGAGCGCCCCGCCGTCTTTGGCCGACCACCGCCGCAGCACCTGCTGGCACATGCGGCGGCTGATGGCGGCCAGCAGCTCGTACCGCGGCCAGCTCAGGCGGAACACGCCGAACGGCTGCACCGTCGGGCCGGCGTAGCGGTCCACCGGGGCCACCTCGCGGACGTAGTCGATCTTCCGCCCGGCCGGGGTGAACAGGTCCAGGCAGGCGGCCCGCGCGACCGCCCCGAGCAGCCGCCGGTGGTCCTTGTCCGTCCCCTTCCGCGGCCACTGCACCAGCCCCACTCGGTCGAACGGCGGGGTGGTGTCGAGGACGGGAGACTCGCTGTTGTCGAACCGCGTCTGGTACGGGTTGGCGGCGTAGTGGCTGAGTTCGGTCAGGGCGGCGTAGGTGTTGGCGGCAGCCTGCCGCGGGGTGCTCTTGTCGGCCGGCGGGAGGGCGAACAGGCCGTGGATTTCCGGCTTGCGGTAGCCCACGTTCCGCAACTCGTGCTTGAGCAGGTAGGCCAAATCCAGGAACATGCCGCCGCCGGTGCCGCCGCTCAGGCTGCCCAGGATGTACACCCGCGGGCGGTTCGACCGCACCCCCAGGCCGGTGCTCTCGGCCGTCTTGGTCAGCAGGTCGTCGTTCAGGAACGGCTCGACCTCCTGGCGGATCCGCTGGGCGATCATGCGGTAGTGGTCGCACAGGGCCAGGCGGCCGAACGCCCGCACGCCGGCCGCCGGGCCGGACGCCTTGGGCAACTGGTACAGGGTGTTCGCCGGCAGCCACTGCTGCACGTCCGGCAGCCCCTCCCGCTGGAGGTAGTGGACGGGCCGTTGCAGTCGGGCGAGCAGCACCTGGTGCGGGGGGAGGGGGTCGGCCCCGCTGGCCGCCGCCGACGTGGTGTCGTCCGGGTCGGTGTCGATGAACAGGAACCGCAGGGTGGGCACGCGGGCGACCGACTGGAAGCGGTCGTGCACGATCTGCCGTAACGCCCGCATCGCCTCCAGCCCGGTGCGGCCGAGGCCGACCACGAGCGCCGGGAACAGCAGGCCGTCGCCGCTCCGCTCGGGCGGGGCGATGCCGAGCGCGCCCATGCGGCCGGTCTCGATGACCATCGGGCGGGCCTGGGTGACGTTCATCCCGCTCTCCGGCGCGGGGGTGAGGGCGGACGCACCCCGCGGGGTGAGCGACCCCCGCGGGGTGGCCGACACCATGCGCGGGGTGATCAACCCCGGCAGGGTGGACAGGCCACTCCACCCGCGGTCGGCCGGCGACGGCGGGGCGGGCGTGAGCGGGGCGGCGGTGTTGGCGACCGGGCCGGGCACCGTCTGGGTGCCGCGATCCGTGGGGGCGATCTGCACCGGCTGGGTGAACACCGCCTGCGTGGGCGGGGCGGCGGAGTCCTGATACCGCGTGGGCGGTGGCGCGGTCGGGGCGGCGGGCAGGGGCAGGGCCATGGCGTCCGCCCGCGTCAACGTGTGCGGGGCGTTGGCCAGCCGCTCCACCATCTCGCGGCAGTTCGGCCAGCGGTTCCGCGGCTCCTTCTCGAGCGCGCGGCCAATAATCGGCCGGTCGTACTCGGGCAGGGCGGACAGGTCCGGCGGCTCGCGCAGGTGCTGCAACAGCAGTTGCTTGGTGTTCCCCCCGTTGAACGGCCGCACGCCGGTGAGCAGCTCCTGGTACACGATGGCCAGGCTGTACTGGTCGGAGAAGCGGCTCACCTCGCCCTGGAACGTCTCGGGGGCGGCGTACACCGGCGTCACCCCGCCGGTCACGCTGCCCACGTGCCCCTCGAACATCTTGGCCAGCCCGAAGTCGGCCACCTTCACGTGGTTGAACGAGAGGAACAGGTTCTGCGGCTTGATGTCCAGGTGCTGCAGCTTGTACTTGTCGTTCATCAGGTCGAGGGCTTCGGCCGCCTCGGTCAGGTAGCTGAGCAGTTGCGGCCGCGGGATGCCCACCTGTCCGAGCATGCGGCACTGGCGGAACTGGTCCCACAGGTTCTTCTCGGCCAGTTCCATGACGACCATCAGCTGGCCGTCGATGATGTCGTACCGCTCCAGGGTGAGGATGTACGGGTGGCGGATGTCCCGCACCCGGTTGAGCGACTTGAGTTCCTGCTCGGCCGGCCGCCCCTCGTCGGTCGACTCCAGGTCGCCGAACACGAACTTGACCGCCTTGCGGAAACCGCCGGGGGCCTCGCACTCCCACACCTCGCCGAACCCGCCGCGGCCGATCCGCTGGATCAGGCGGTAGCCGTCCAGTGGGGGCGGGAGGGTGAGCGTCGGGGAGGGGTGGAACGGCATCGGCGCAACTTCCGATCGCGGGCCGGATGAACCGCGGGCTGGGCAGGGGCAATGCGTGTGCTTCTCTTAGTTCACACCGCCGGATTAGCAAAAAGTCCGCCCCCGCCTGAGTCCGGAAGCCGGGCGAAACGGTAAACTGACGGGACCGAATTGCGGCCGCGGCTGAAATGGTGTGATGACAGGTGAACCGGGGGCGTCCGCCGCCTG
>JANNQE010000027.1:0-5464 GCA_031441625.1 Planctomycetia bacterium | reverse complement strand
TGCGGCGGGCGGAGGTGTTCGAGAACTTCCTCCAGACGAAGTTCCTCGGCAAGAAGCGGTTCGGCCTGGAAGGGGGCGAGACGCTCATCCCCATGATGGACGCGGTGGTGCGGGTGGCCGGCGGCAGCGGGGTGAAGGAGGTGGTCATCGGGATGCCGCACCGCGGGCGGCTGAACGTGCTCACCAACGTGCTCAAGCTGCCCTACGAGGAGCTGTTCGTGCAGTTCCTCGACCCGTACCACCCGGACGCGGTCGAGAACGACGGGGACGTGAAGTACCACCTGGGCCGGTCGGACGACGTGCCCACCCCGGACGGGCAGAGTGTCCACCTGACGCTCACGCCCAACCCCAGCCACCTGGAGGCGGTCAACCCGGTGGTGCTCGGGCGGGTGCGGTGCAAGATGCGGCTGTTCAACGACGAGGACCGCAAGACGGGCATGGCCCTGCTGCTGCACGGGGACGCCGCCTTCGCCGGGCAGGGGTTGGTGGCCGAGACGCTCAGCATGGCCAACCTGAAGGGTTATCGCACCGGCGGCACCGTTCACATCGTGGTGAACAACCAGATCGGGTTCACTACCCACCCGCGGGACGCCCGCAGCACGCTCTACTGCACCGACCTGGCCAAGTTCGTCCACGCCCCCATCTTCCACGTGAACGCCGAAGACCCGGACGCCTGCGTGCGGATCGCCGAACTGGCCACCGAGTACCGGCAGAAGTTCGCCTCCGACGTGGTCATCGACCTGATGTGCTACCGCAAGATGGGGCACAACGAGAACGACGACGCCACCGTCACGCAGCCGATGGAGTACAAGAAGATCGCGGCCAAGTACGCCGAGAAGCGGACCATCATCCCGCTGTACACCGCGCGGCTGATCGCCGACGGGGTGGTGACCCAGGAGGAAGTGGCGCAGATCGACGGCGTGTACAAGGAGGGGATTCTGGAGAAGGCGCTGGCGGCGGCGAAGGCCGAGGGGGAGCGGACGGTGAAGGAGCACACGCCGCTCCGCCCGGTGATGCCGTCGTTCACCAGCCGGTGGGTCGGGCTGAAGGCGAAGTACACGCACGAGCCGGCCGACACCGCGGTGAAGGGGGAGACGCTCGACCTGATCGCCGACGCGCTCGTCGCGATCCCCGACGGGTTCACCCTGCACAAGAACCTGCGAGAGAAGCGAGAGGACGGCAAGTACCCGAGCAACGACAGCCCGTACCGCCGCCGCGACCTGATCAAGGCCCGCGAGGGCATCGACTGGGGCACGGCCGAGGCGCTGGCGTTCGGCTCGCTGCTGCTGGAAGGGCACCCGGTGCGGCTGAGCGGGCAGGACAGCCGGCGGGCCACGTTCAGCTTCCGCCACGCGGTGTACGCCGACGCCGAGAACGGGGCCGAGTTCTACCCGCTGGCCAACCTGTCGCCCACGCAGGCCCCGTTCGACGTGTTCGACAGCTTCCTGAGCGAGGCGGCCGTCCTCGGGTTCGAGTACGGGTACAGCCTGGACGCCCCGTACCAGCTCGTGCTGTGGGAGGCGCAGTTCGGCGACTTCGTGAACGGCGCGCAAGTCATCATCGACCAGTTCATTGCGAGCGGCGAAGCCAAGTGGAACCGCAGCAGCGGGCTGGTGATGTTGCTACCGCACGGGTACGAAGGGCAAGGCCCGGAGCACAGCAGCGCCCGCCCGGAGCGGTTCCTGCAACTGTGCGCCGAAGACAACTTGCAAGTGTGTACGTTCACCACCCCGGCGCAGTACTTCCACGCCCTGCGGCGGCAACTGAAGCGGAAGTTCCGCAAACCGCTGGTGGTGATGACGCCGAAGAGCTTCCTCCGCACCAGCACCAGCCCGGTCGAGGAACTCATCTCCGGGCGGTTCCACGAGGTGCTCGACGACCCGACGATGACCGACCCGGCGCGGGTGAAGCGGGTGCTCCTGTGTACCGGCAAGGTGTACTTCGACCTGAAGGCCGAGCGGGACAAGCAGACCCGCACCGACGTGGCCCTCGTGCGGGTGGAGCAGATGTACCCGTGGCCGGCGGACCAACTGCGGGCGGTGCTCGACCGCTACCCGAAGGAGGCGGTGCGGCTGTGGGTTCAGGAGGAGTCGGAGAACAACGGCGGCTGGTTCTTCGCCGAGCCGCGGCTGCGGAAGATGGGCTACCCGGTGTCGTACTGCGGCCGCGACGCGAGCGCCAGCCCGGCCGTGGGGTCGGAGAAGATGCACCTGTACGAGCAGAAGGAACTGGTCGACGCGGCCCTGAACAAGGCGTCCGACTACTGGGTGGAGTAGCCGGCGAACGGCGCGACGTGAGTCCGCCGGTGTGATTCGCAACCTGTGAGGAACTGCCATGAACGCCACCGGCCGGCGACTCAGCCACGACGAATTCGACCGCCTCAGCGCGGACGTGTACCCACGGCTGGTCTTACCCCACCTCCGCCCGGAGGACCACGGCAAGTTCGTGGTCTTCGATGTGGAAAGCGGGGCGTTTGAGGTGGATGACAGCGCGCACGCCGCCGCCAACCGCCTTCACGCCCGCATCCCTGGTGTGCAAGCGAGGCTGGAACGGGTCGGCTTCCCCACCCCCTACAAATTCGGGTTCCGGGGTGTGCGATGATCCGCGGTGTCGTTTCACCCGCCCGCGAGCCGGTCGTCCGCCTTCGGGTCCGCGGGCCAACCGGCCTGACGGCCGACGTGGAGGTGATGGTCGATACCGGGTTCGACGGGCAGTTGGTGCTGCCGGTGTCAGTCGTCTCGGCCGTGGGGTTGACGTGGAAGATTGACGGGACGGCAACCCTGGCCGGCGGTTCGACTCAACGAACCGACTACTACGACGCGGAAGTGGAATGGGGAACGAACTGGGTGAGGGTGGTGGTCATGGCTCTCGGATCGGAGGCGCTGCTGGGAATGGAGTTCCTCGACGGCAAGCGGCTGGCGGTCGAAGGCGCTCCGGGCGGCCTGGTCGAGATCGTCCCCTGGCCGTGACCAATCTCTTCGTTCACAATGACGCCATGGCCACACTCACCACCCACCCGCCGGCGGTCACTCACCAGTTCCACACCCTGTTCGCCGAGTGGCGGGGGGCCACCCGGTTCGCGTCCGGGTCATCGGCCGCGACCGGGCACCCGGCGTACCGGGCGATCATCGACCTCGGCCCGTCGGTCGTGCCCCTCATCCTGACCGAGCTGGCAAACTCCCCCGACCCGTGGTTCGCCGCCCTCCGCGAACTCACGGGGGCCGATCCGGTGCCGCACGACGAGCGCGGCCGGCCGCAAGCCGCCGCCGACGGCTGGCTCGCCTGGGGGCGGGCACACGGGCTGGTGTGAGCTGTGCTTCCACCCGTCCTCGAAGCCGCCTTCCCCGACCTCCCCGACGACGACCCGGTGGTCATCCACCCGCCCGACCCGCGGTTCAACTGTGTGGCGTGGGCGGTCGGGGTGACTGACGCGTGGTGGTGGCCGGGCGATCCGGACGACTATTGGCCTGCTGGCGTGCCGGACGAACTGACCGTCGATGCGGTGGTTGCCGCTCTCGGCACTGCCGGATACGCGCTGTGCGATGACGGCAGGCCGGAGCCAGGGTTCGAAAAGGCGGCCGTGTACGCGAAGGGTGGGGTGCCGACCCATGTGGCGAAACAACTGCCGGGCGGTCGGTGGTCGAGCAAACTGGGCCGGGATTGCGTGGTGAGTCACGCCACCACGGGCGGGGTGGCGGGTGCGGTGTACGGCCAGGTGGTAACATTTCTGAAACGGCCGGTGGTGTAACCGGAGAATTCGTCCCATGCCCTTCTCGACGAACCCGGCTCTGGAAGCCGCGGTCATCGCCGACACCGAGAACGACCTGCCGCGGCTGGTGTACGCCGACTGGCTGGACGAGCACGGCGACCCGGCCCGTGCCGCCTTCATCCGCGTGCAGATCGCCCTGCACGACAAGCACCCGGCCGATGACGACTACCCCGATCTCGTCGAAGCCCGCCGCGAGTCGTTCGACGGCGTCCAAGGCCGGTTCGACCTGCACCCGAAATTGCCCCGTAGCCTGTTGTTCAGCGACGACTTCTTCGACCCGGACCTTGACACCCTTCTCGACCCGCCCCGCGGGTATCACCGCGGCTTCCCGCACGTCGCCCGCCTGCGAGACGGTTCGCTGACCGCCGCGAAGCGGGTTGAGAAAGTGGTCGCCGCGTTGCCCGAGGTGCTGGCCCGAACGACCATCCGGGGGCTGTTCAGCGGCGACAACCCGCCCCGCGAGTTGGGCACTTTGCTCGACACTCCGGAGGGTGGGCGGCTCACCGCCCTGTCGCTCGACACACGCATCACCATGCGGGAGCCGGTCGGCGAGGCCAGCTTGATCGACGGGGGGCCGATCGCCGACTCTCTCCGCTGGCTCGCGTACAGCCCGAACCATGACAACGACGCCTTCGTGCTGTCGTTCGCCGATTTCCCGCACTTGCAACGGTGGGAGGTCCGCCGCGGGTTCGAGTGCGACCCGGCGGCGGCCGAAGCGGTGTTCAACGCCGGCTGGTTCGGTCGGCTGCACCGCCTGCTCTGCTCGCTCGACGCCGACGAAGCGAAACCGTTCTGGACGGCGTGCGCCGCGAACAAAGCTCTGCACACGCTCGAACTGACCGGGGCCGAGCCGGGGTCGTTCCTGCCGCTGGCGAAGACGAAAGCGTTTCACGGGCTGGGGCGGTTGGAGATCGACTTCGACACCGAGTACCGGGCGGACGCCGACATTGCGGCGCTGGTGCGGGCGAAGTTGCCGAAGCTGAGAGCGTTCAAGTTCACCGGCGGGGCGCTGCGGCACGACACGCACAAGGAACTGTTCGCCGCCGACTGGTACGGCGGCCTACGGGTGCTGGAACTGGAGAGCGGACACCTGGAAGACCGCACCGTGATCGCACTGGGCAAATCTGCGGTCGCAGCGAACCTGCGGTCGCTCACGCTGGGGGCGATGGTCCGGTCGCCCAAAGCGCTCCTGGCAGTGGCACAGAACTTCCCGCAGTTGACCACCCTCGACTTCCCCGCCCGCGGCCTGTACTCGCGGGCCAGGGGGCCGGACGTGCGGGCGTTCCTGAAGGCCCTCGCGATGCCCGACCTGCGGCACCTGCGGTTGAGCCAGCAATGGGTGGCCGACGCCGGGGCGGTGGCCCTGGCGAAGAACTCGTCGCTCTCGCGTCTCACCCGTCTGACGCTCGACAGTACTCCCGTCGGGGACCGCGGGTTACAAGCGATCACCCACTCCCCGCACCTGCAACGGCTGGTTCACCTGGATCTCTCCTGGACCCTGGTGAAGGACGGCGCGGAGGTGCTGGCCGACCCCGCCGTGCTGCCGAACCTCGCCTTCTGCTGGCTGCCGCAAGAGGTGAGCGAGCGGGTGATGACGAAACTGCGAAAGGCCCGCGGGGACATCTTCCACGACTGGCACAAGTGAACCGGCGGGAGAGTCGCTGCCCGCTCCGCGGGCGGAACCGGAGACCGCCC
>JANNQE010000026.1:0-3474 GCA_031441625.1 Planctomycetia bacterium | reverse complement strand
TTTTTTTTTTTTTTTGTTTTGGGGGGGGCGGGGGGGGGGGCGGGCGTGCTTCTCAACCCCCCCGCCCCCCCCCCCCCCGCCGGTTCACCAGGACGCAATCACCCTTCCACCCCGCCGCACGCCGTCAGGATGCCGCGGAAGGCCTCCACCGCATACGGGAACAGGTCCGGCCCGGTCACGCCACCCGTCGGCCCGCCGCCCCGCAAGTGTGGCTCCATCGTCGCGAAGCCCTTGTACCCCCGTTTCACCGCGTCGGCGATGCTGTAGCTCACCTGCCCGTCGCCGGTGCCGGCGATCACGCCCGTGCCGTGCCCCTCGCCGGGGATCGGCTTCTTCCAGTCCTTGATGTGGATGTGACTCGTGTACTCTTTGGTCAACTCCCACCCCTTCACCGGGTCGTACCCGCAGAAAATCCAGTTGGCCGCGTCGTAGGCGGCCCGGAGTGCCGGGCTGTTCACCGACTTCATCAAGTCGGCGACCCGCTCCGGTTCGTCGCCGAAAATGTTGTGCTCGTTCTCGTGGAACAGCACCACGCCCGCGGCCTTCGCCATCTCCGCCTTCACGCTCATGCGGCGGATCACCTCGTCGCGGTGCGGGGTCCAGTTGCCGTCGAACGGCTTGTCGGCCGGCGGGTAGTAGCTGAACACGCGGATGCGGGGGCAGTTGAACACGCCGCACAGGTCCATCGCCCGCTTGAACAGGTCGAGATGCGGCTCGAACGGCAGGTCGATGGCCACCTTGCCGACGGGCGAGCCGATGGCGGACAGGCCGAAGCCTTCGCCGTCGAGCATCGTCTTGAACTCGCCGATCTGTGCGTCGGACAGCTTCAGCACGTTCGTCTTGTGGATGCTGCGGAACTCGATGAACCGCACGCGGCACGCCTTCAGCACGGCCAACTGCTCGGCCGGGTCGGGCGAAATTTCATCAGCGAACGCGGACAGGGTGAACATGACCACCTCCGAATGCGGGGAGGTGATTGTAAACGGCTACGGTTGTTCGGTCAGGTCATCGAACGCAGCGGCGGGGAAGTTCCAGGGGTTCTGACTCGCGGGATGGGCGATCCCACACACCGCCGCCTGGCCAACCGTTTGCCTAGCCTGCCACCGCAGGAAGCTCCGCCAATAGGCCGCGGACTCATCCGGTGACAGGTTGCCCGCCAACGCGTTTTTGGGTTGGCCCGATTCCGTGTCGGCGAACACAATCGCACCGTTTACCGCAATCACTCTCGGAGAGTCGCGGCGAACGGTAAGTTGGTAGGTCAATGTGTCGTACTCGTCGTGCCGAATGTGGGATTTCGGAGGGTGGGCGGCGATCCACTCTTCAACTGACACGCCGACATGGAATTGCCCCCCGCCGATGCATTGATCGATGGCAAGGGGGCTTTTCCGCAAGTCGTCGAGGACCTGCTGCCGCTTGACGAACGCGCTGATGTCGGCGCGGAACGTCCACCACACGCTCCCCCCGACGGCGACGAGGCCGAGCAGCGTGAGCAGGATCGCACGCCACTTGAGCGACCGCGGCAGGAGGCGCATCGCAGGCTCCGGTTTGACGGGCCGCATCGTACCACAGGGGCGAATACCCTGCCGAAACGAAAACCGCCCGGCTGATCGCCGGGCGGTGCTGCGTTCATTCTGATTCGTGGCTCACTCGCCGCACAGGCTGACGTTCAGCTTGGCCAGCGCTTCGCTCTCGATCTGCCGCACCCGCTCGCGGGTCAGGCCGAGGCACTCGCCGATCTCCTTCAGCGTCCTCGGCTCCTCGTCGTTCAGCCCGAACCGCATCCGCAGCACGGTGGCTTCCCGCGAGTCCATCTTCTCCAGCAGCACCATCACGTGCTTCAGGTCGTCGGTTTCCACCATCTCCGTGTCGGGCGTCTTGGCCCGGCCGTCCGGCAGCATCTCCTCGATGCTCCACCCCGAATCCCCCTGGTCCGACTGCGGCGTGCTGTTGTACACCCGGATCGCCTTCTTGATGATGCTCAGCTTCTTCTTGGGCAGGCCGAGCAGCTTGGCGATCTCCTCGGCGGTCGGCGGGCGGCCGAGTTCGTCGTTCAGCTTGTTGGTGGCCCGCCGCCACTTGGCCAGCAGTTCCACCATGTACGCCGGGATGCGGATGGTCTTCGCGGTGTTCACCAGCGCCCGCTTGATGCTCTGCTTGATCCAGTAGCTGGCGTAGGTGCTGAACCGCGTGTTCATGTTCGGGTCGAACCCCTCGACCGCCCGCAGCAGGCCGAGGTTGCCCTCTTCGATCAGGTCTTGCAGGGCCAGCCCCTTGCCGGTGTACCCGCGGGCGATGTTCACCACCAGCCGCAGGTTGGCCCGCACCATCTGGTCGCGGGCGGCGGTGTCGCCCACCTCGATGCGGCGGGCGAGGTCTTTCTCCTCGTCGGCCGTCAGCAGGGCGGTCTCGTTGATTTCGCGCAGGTAGGTCTCCAACGGCGACTGGGCGGCGTCGGAGCGGATGAGGCGGAGGCGAGTCATTCGGTTGCGTCCTGTCGTCGTGAGAGCGGGCACGGCGTCAGCGGGCACGATGGCAGCACCGCCGCAGGTCCGATTTTCGTTATCGACCGTCGAACTCATTTTCCGGCAAGATGCCGGGTGGAACGGCGGTCGGTCGGCGAATCCGTGGCGGCAGGTCAAGGACAACCCGGACAACCGACACGTCGCGGCGGAGTTCTGGGGAGCCACGGGGTTCAGCGTGAGGGCGGAAACCTATAGGACATCATCCGCGGAGTGCAAATTCACTTCCGCCCACGACGAATCGGCCCGCCGGTGTCGGATTCACTGACGGCATTATTTACGCCGACTTTACAGTTGGAATTGTCAGTTGCGGCAAACAATCCGGGAAAACGACCTCCGGCGGCTGTCGGGATTTTGGTCGGAGAAAAATTTCCGGCGGACCGCCTGAACGCCCCCGAAGGGAGTTCAGAACCAGCCGTTGAAAGAGGGCGGCGGCGATCAGAATGTAGGCCGTCTGCGTGACGACTGCCCCGATCAGAAGTGCCGACCACGTGAGGATGTCACCGTCCGGGTCCATCCGCCCGGCGCGCATCTCGTGCAAGTCGTGGACGGCCAGTACCACCGCGAGCGGGGCGACCACCACCGGGAAACAGAGGACGCTGAGGAGGGCAAGGACGGCCAGTTTCACCCCGCGGTGCGGGGCGTGGCTCTTGCCCTCGCCCCAATGGGGGCGATCACCGCGGCGACGGTTCGGCCCGTCGAGCGGTTCGCCGCAGTGCTTGCACTGCACGGCCGCGAGCGGGACGACGCCGTCACACGCCGGGCAGTTCTGCTCGTTCGGAGGTGCCGCCTGCCGGGCGGCACTCTGCTCGGGTGGCCGGCTCTCGCCGAGAGCCGGGTCTGAATCCGCTCGGGTGGCCGGCTCTCGCCGAGAGCCGGGTCTGAATCCGCTCGGGTGGCCGGCTCTCGCCGAGAGCCGGGTCTGAATCCGCCCTCGGCGAGGGCGGGCCACCCT
>JANNQE010000025.1:0-1795 GCA_031441625.1 Planctomycetia bacterium | reverse complement strand
CCAGTTCGGCGGTCACGGTCACCGCCGTGACCACCAGACCACTGTTCGCGGGGAGAAGATGGACAGGGGACATGGCGGGCCTCCTGCACGACGGGCCACATCATTCTAACCACCGCCCTCCACCAAAGCTGCGGAAGAGCCAGAATTGCGCGCCGATTACCACGCGAGCACGTCGAGGATCGAGTCGAGCCGGTCCAACTGGTCGCCCAGTTGCTTGCGGGGCGGTCGGCCGTTCAGGGTCGCGGTCATCGGGGATTCTCCAAAAGAACGACCCGCCGGGGTGAGCGGCGGGTCTGGGTGGGTGAGTGGGAGCTGGGTTCAGCAGCGGTCGCCGCAGTACCGCGCGTAGTCGGCGCGGAGTTCGGCCCGCACCTGCGACACGCGGGCGGCCGACACGCCGACCTCGCCAGCGATGTCCCCAGGCCGCTCGCCGGCTAGCAGGCGGTCGAGCACCCGCCGCTTCGCGTTCGCCAGGGAGCCGACCCAGGCGGGGAAGTCGAGGCGGAACTGCACCTGGTCGGGCACCGGCGTGCGGGTGTTGTCGTGGACGGCCTCGGCCAGACTGTCGGGGGCGGACAGGGAGGTCAGCCGCACGCCCTTCCGTTGCGAACACGTCGGCGAGCACACGTCGCCCACCGGCTCGCTGCCGCACGCCCGCCGGCCGGAGGTAGCTGTCGATTCTGTGAAACAGCCGTTCCCAGGATTGGCGGAATTGGTTACTGAGTGGTCATGGTTGATCTGGACCAACTCCAACAGGATCTGAGCGAAGGCCGCATCCACGCGGATCGACTGCTCACACTTCTTGCGACGCAGCAACGACAGCTTCAGATCGCCTGGGATCGGATCGCCACGCTGGAGAAGCAACTCGCGGCCTCGCCCTCGCCCAAACTGGAAGAGCCGTATTCCTTGCGATCCGAAGAGAAGCGGCAGGAAGCCCGCGGTCGGAAACCCCGCCGGGCCTCCCGCCAGGGCCGACGCGGTCGCTTCACCACCCGCGACAAAATCGCCCAGGCGGAACGCGCGGAGGACGTGATTCCCGAAGGCGTGGCCCGAAGCGAGTGCCACCTGTCGCACACCCGGCCCGTCTGGCGACTGGAAACGGGCCGAGCCATCCTGATCGCCTATCGCATCTCTCGTGGCCCGAACAACCGCTACGGGAAAGTCCCCGGCGTGCTGGGCCGCAGTGAGTTCGGCCTGGAGATCGTCGTGACGATGGCCTACCTCGTCTCCATCCTCGGCCTCTCATTCGACAAGGCCTGTCTCCTCCTCAACTTCTTTCAGCACCTGACACTGAGCAAGTCGCAGGCCGATGCGTTGCTCCGTCAGTTGGCGGCTCACTGGAAGAACGAGTTCGAGATCCTCTGCACCCTGCTGGCGAACTCGGCGGTGGTGCACGCCGACGAGACGCGTTGGAGCCTGAACAGCGTGTGGGCCTTTCTCTCGGAGAAGGCGCGGGTGTTGTTCTTCGGGGTCCACAAGGACGCCGACACGCTGAAGCAGATTCTCGACCCGGCCACGTTCGCCGGCATTGTGATCAGCGACGACGCGGCGGTCGACGCCCACTTCACGGCGGCACAAAAGTGCTGGGCGCATCTGCTGCGGAAGGCGATCAAGCTGACGCTCCAGGAACCGGACAACCCGGAGTACCGCCAGTTCGCCGATCAATTGCTGGTGATTGACCGGGCGGCCTGTCGCGTGCCGCGGGACGGGCGACTGGGCGAGGCCGGGCGGCTCCGACACGTCATCCGACTGGACGACCAGATCCTGGGGTTGTGTCACGCGAAGTGGCTGGCGA
>JANNQE010000024.1:0-1755 GCA_031441625.1 Planctomycetia bacterium | reverse complement strand
TTTAAAAGCGCCACTCGGGGGGGGCTCACCCCTTTGCGGGGGGTGCGGGCGCCGCGTGCGTGTCCCCCCGGGTTTTTTCTCAATCCGCGGCCCCCCCCCGCTCCCGGCTGGCCAACAACGCCTGTCAACTGTGCCGGAAGTCCGGACTGCCGCCCGCGGGCGTTCACGTCCGCCCTGAACATTCGCCCGAAATGTGCGTGACGGGTGCCACCGCCCCCGACACAATCAATCACCCACCACGCCGACGCCCGCCATGACGCCGACCCTCCGCCTCGAACAACTCGCCGACCGCATCAACCCGACGGCGGTGGTCGGCACGCCCGGCAACGACGTGTTCCTCGTGTACGCCATCTCCCCCACGCAAGCGGTGGTGGAAGCGTACAACCCGTCCGGCCGCACGTGGGCGGTGGCCGGCGACGACATCACGATTGATGCGGGCGACGGTACCGACAGCCTGTACGTGCTCGGCGCGCCGACGCGGGGCGTGAAGTTCACCGGCGGGTCGGGCTCGGATGCGGTGCGGGTGATGAACCTGCCCTCGGCCACGGTCCTCGACAACGTCGCGTGGACGGACATCCGGCCGACCGGCGGCACGGCGGCGGTGTCGTTCGACGCCGGCGTGGAGTCGCTGGCGATCAGCGGCACGGCGGCGGCCGACACCTTTCGCGTGGCGGCGGGGGCGATGCGGACGCCGATCAGCGTGAACACCGGCGGGGGTGTCGATGCGCTCGTGGTCGGCGGATTGACCAGTGCCACCGTGACGACGGCCGGCGGGGTCGGTCGGGTGGGGAGTCTCTCGTTCGCCGAGTCCACACTCGAAGGGGTGTATCTGCTGGGAACCGAAGGGAACGACACGCTGACGGTGGGAGCGGGCGTCACCCGCGGGGTGTACCTGGGCGGGCTGGGCGGCAACGACACGCTGTACGGCGGGGTGGGGAACGACGTGCTCGACGGCGGCAGCGGGAACGACGGGCTGTTCGGCGGCAAGGGGACGAACCGGCTGACCGGCGGACTCGGGGCGGATCGGTTTTTGGAGTGGACGGCCGGCGGCACGATGACGACGGACGCCGACAGCGGCGACGCGGTCATTCGCTTCAGCCCCGGCACCGCCGCCAACCGCCAACTGAACGCCACCGCCCAGGACTGGCGCGAAGACGAAATCACGACGGTGGACAAGGCGCTCGGCAACCTGCACACCCTCACTGGCAACACGAAACTGCTGAAGACGGCCGGCGGGCAGGCGATGGGCTTCGAGCGGTGGGCGGCGACCACGTTGCCGGACGGCAGCGCGGTCCTTGGTTGGAACACGGGCAACGGAGTGCTGTCGTTCACATCGAACGCACTCGCCGGCGACCCGGTGAAGGTGTGGGCGACGGTGTACCACGAGTTCGCGCACAACTGGGACGACGCGAGCGAGAACGCCCTGACCCCCACGTTCCGCGGGCTGAGCGGGTGGACGCAAACCCCGCCGGCGAACGCGCCGGGGTACACCGTGAACGAGCCGAGTTTGAGCGGCGGGCAGGTCTGGTTCTTCCGCTCCGACGCCGGGTTCGCCCGCAGCTACGGCTGGCAGGGCGGGCCGAGCGAGGACTACGCGACCACGTGGGAGACGGTGTTCACGCAGTCTTTCCACGGGGTGCTGCCGACGATTGAGACCGGCCCGAACGTGCTGGTGCCGGCGAAGGCGGCGTGTTCGCGGGCGGCCTGTTTCTCGTGGGTAAGGCGACGTATGAGATCCACGACAAGCTGGAAGGC
>JANNQE010000023.1:0-13174 GCA_031441625.1 Planctomycetia bacterium | reverse complement strand
GCCCGCTCACGCGGGCCGCTCGCCACGATCGTCACTTCTGCAACCGGGCGTCGGCGAAGTTCAGCCCCTCGCCGCTGAACAGCGACTCCCGCCCGACGGTGATCTTCAGCTCCTTCGCGTCCTGCACGTTCAGGTTCATCTCCAGCACCTTCTTCTTCGCCTTCCCCGCGTTGTCGAACGTCTCCTCCACCAGCTTGCGGCCGTCCACCTCGATGACTAGCGTCACCTTGCTCGTCACCACCGGCACGGCGTCGTCGATGCCCACCACCGCCTTGAACTCGCGGTAGTTGCCGCCGAGGGGGAACGTGAGGGTGGTCTCGGGGCCGACCCACACGCCCTTCTGGTACGGCTTGCCGCCCACCCGCAGGCCGGTCCCCTCGCGGGTCTTGTTCAGGAGGAACGGCTGGTACGGCTCGCCGGGGATGGCGGCGGGCGCGTCCACCGCCGGGTCCACCTCGGCCAGGAACTTCACGTTCCCCTGGGCGAAGTCCATGCGGGCGACGGCGGCCAGCGAGTCGTACACCACCGACGCCCCGCTCACCGTCTTCACCGTCACCTTGCCCTTCGCGTCGATGCTCACCTCGGTGGCCAGCAGGACGTTGCCGAAGATGTCGAACACGCGGCCGGCGGTCGGCGGCAGGATGTTCGGCGGCGGGTTGTAGAACACGATCCCGCCGGTCACTTTGGCCATCACGAACTCGTCCCGCTTGCCGGTCGTGTTCTCGAACGTCAGTTTGGTGCCGTCGTCCGACCCGCCCACCACCGACCCGACGTCCGACTGGAACGCCCCCTCGACGGCCAGCACCAGCAGGTCCCGCTTGCCCCGCGTCTCGACGACCTTCAGCCTCCAGTCGGCCCGGATGGTGCCGGTGTTCGCCTTCCGCACCCAGTACAGCATGTGGTCGGCCGACAGGGTGACGACCGGCGGGGCGACGCCCTCGGGGGTGACGACCGGGGCGACGGTGAACGCCCGCGCCTTCACCAGCGTGCCCTCGTGGGCCACCTTCAGCAGGCTGCCGTCGGTCAGTTCCATCTCGTCGTAGGGGGCGGTGCCGAGGGGCAGGGCCTTGTTGCCCAGCCGCACCTCGGCCAGCGCCTTCACCGACAGCTTGGCCTCCTGGCCGTCGGCCCCCTTGTAGGTGAGGGTGTCGCCGGCCACGCCCAGCACGTCCCCCTTGACGGTCTTGCCGTCGAGGGCGACGAGGTCGGCGGCTAACGACACAGACGACCCAGCCAGGAAAATGCAACAGGCCAGGGTGAGCGGGTGCCGGGTGGTCATGCGGGTGTGGCCCCAGGTGGCGAACGTGTCGGACGAGGTATGGTGAATTGTGCCGACCGCGCCGGCGGAATTCTAGTGGGCACGGCGGGGATTGTTACCCAGCACACGGTGGACTCGGCCCTCACGCCGCACGGCTCGCCCACAATGGGACGACCCACCCCCGCGAACAAAACAAGGGAGCGGGCTTTCGCCCGCTCCCCGGAGTGTCACTCGGCCGGGCGAGTGACTTGCTGCGCTTCGGGCCGCCCGTGCCGCCGGCGGGAGTTACT
The DNA here is from genome assembly GCA_031441625.1 of Planctomycetia bacterium. Classification (GTDB taxonomy): domain Bacteria; phylum Planctomycetota; class Planctomycetia; order Gemmatales; family Gemmataceae; genus JALHQU01. The sequence goes on along the minus strand of JANNQE010000023.1, from coordinate 11,626 downwards.
TCTTGTCCTTCTTCTCGGGCAGGATGCTCTTCAACTCGGCGACGACGGCGTCCACCGCCTTGGCGTCGAACTTGCCCTTGGCGAAGGCCATGTTCTTCACCACGGTCTTCTTGTTGTACAGGATGACCGTCACGTCGGCGTCCTTGGTGATCTTCAGGTCCTCCGGGCCGGCCGGCGACTCGATGCCGAGCATCACCTTGGTCAGCTTCTCCTTCTCGGCCATCGCCGTCAGCGCCTTCTCCAGCTTCTCGGTGTCATCCGACATGATGACCACGAACCCGCCCAGCTTGGCGTCTTTGTTGTCGTTGGCGGCGGCGTCGAGCTTCTTGACCAAACTGGTCAAGTCCGGGGTGACTTCGCGGGCGAAGATCGCCGCGACCGGATTGTTACCGTTGGCTCAGACCGGGCACGCCTTCTTGCCGGCCGATTTCCCCGTCACGTTGAGCGGGTTGAAGACGGACACTGAGTCGCCGGCCTGCGGGCCGGACTTCAGGTCCGCCCCGAGCGACACGCCGGCCATCAGGCCGACGACTGCCGCCGAGAGCAGAAGCCGATTCATGGGACACCTCGTAACCACGGTGGGGTCGAAGTCGAACTGGCCCGACCCACACCCCCTCTTCTAGTGAGTCGGTGGCGAAAGGGAAGGTGCCGGGGGCGGGGAGTGTCACGGGAAATGAGAACGCCCCGGAGTGACACTCCGGGGCGTTCCGCTCGATCGGCGTGAGTCCGCTCACCTGCTGGTGTTCTGGAGAGCCTTGAAGTACTCTTCCACGTACGGCTTGTACTTGGCCGGGGCGTCCTGCACCATCTTCTGAGCGATCTTGATCCGCTCGGAATCGGGCAGCGTCCCCCACACTTCCGCGATCCGCTTGAGCTCCTTCTCGTCCACCTTGCCGTTCGCCGGCCCGGTGTTCGGCAGCGCACTGCTGGCCGCAGGGCCACTCGGATTCAGGCCGCCCGCTTGTCCCGGCTGACCGCCGGACGGGCACCCACCACCGTTTCAAGCCCCCCCTTTCGCCTTCTCCTCCAGCTCTTTGATCTTCTCGTCCAGGCGGAAGATGATCCGCTTCTGGATGTCCTGGGTGGTCTGCCCACCCCGAGCCAGATCGAGCCGGCGACCGCTGCTGTCCATCAGCTTGCCGATGTTGCTCAGGTCCTTCTCGTCCTTCGACCAGTTTTGGAGGTCGAAGAACATGAGCGTGGCGACCATCTTGTAACGGTCGGGGGCGTCGGTCACGTCGTCCAGCAGGCGGACGAGCGAGGCGACGGCGTCCACTTTGCGGGCCTTCTTGTACCCGGCGATGCTGTGCTCGGCGACGGCCTTGAAGAACAGGAAGGCGGACGGGTCCACCACGTCTTCCGACTTGGCGTCGGCGACGGCCAGCAGGGCTTCTTCGTACACCTTCTTGCCGGCCAGGGCGCGGGCGTAAGCCGCCCCCAGGTTGGCCTTCACGAAGGCGTCCTTCTCGTCGGCGATGACGGCCGGGACGGCGAGCGGGGCATCTTTGGTGATGTCACGGGCGTCGTCCAGGGCGGCTTGTGCTTCGGGTTTGCCCAGCGCGATGCTGGCCACCGTCTTCTCGCTGATCGTCTTGTCAGACGCCCAGATGGCGTCGACCTTCGCCTTGTCCATCTTGCCCAGGCCGGTCAGCCACGTCTCGGCTTTCGCCTTCGCCGCCTCGGGCGTCATCGCCCGAAGCGTGCCGAACGACACCAGAGACGGGTCGGGCAGCTTGGCCCCACCCTTCTCCGGCTCGGCGGCCGACGCGCACAGGACCGATCCGGCGGCGATCGCGACCGTCGCGATCCACTTCCGCAGTTTCACGGGAAACCTCCTCGGACTGAGGGGAAACGACGGCCGCCCGGTGTGGGTGCCGTGGGTGAGTTCGCTCGCCGAACCCGACGGGGTGGTGCCCCACCGGGTGGCCATTACACACTGTACCTGATGCGGGCGGAAAAGTCACACCGATCTTCACCGTCCACTCATGACGTTACCGGGTGTTACGTTCCGGCACGACACCCACCGAGTGGAAGAGCGACGGCGGGAGGAATAACCAGAAGTACCCTGCGAGCGGGTTCCAACGGCATCTCGCTGGCGGGCATGATTCGTGACCGACCGCGACCCCGCACTCGCATAGAACAGGTACACGACACCGCTTCGCGGAGGACGCCGATGGCCTTTCGAGCGACCGGGCCGGGCAAAGTGGACCGCCTGCCGTCCGAGGGCGGCAGCAAGGTGCTGCTGTTCAACTTCGACTTCGACGACATGCAGACGGCCGAACTGAAGGCCGAACACAAGCAGTTCCTGGAGCGGGAGGTGCTGCCGCGGTTGGTCGGGCAGAACGCGCACGCGTTCCTCCGCGGGTCGGCCAGCCGGGTCGGGGCGGCCGACTACAACGTGCGGCTGTCCCGCCACCGGGTGAACAAAGTGGTCAACTTCCTGAAGGCCCGCGGGGTGCGAGACGCCCAGATGCAGCCGGAGGCGGTGGGCAGTGCCGTGTCCACGTCCGCCCAACTGGACGACGAGCGGGATCGCGGGGTGGTGGTGCTCGTGCAGGTGGCCGTCACCCCCACGCCGCCGATCGTACCGCCCACGCTGGTGGCCATCAGCACGGTCAAGTTCTGGATCAACGCCTTCATCCCGGGCACGGTGGCGGGGCTGACGCGGGTGCTGTCCAAGGGGCCGTTCGCCGGCAAGACGATCGTCCCCGGCCCGCCGGGGTCGGACGAGTTCCTGACCGACAACCGCGGGTTCAGCACCAGCACCACCGCCTCCTCGCGGATGCACTCGGAGTTCGAGGTGCGGTTCACGCCGGCCGGCCCGCGGCTGGTCTCGCAGGCTCACCGCTGCGACCCCTCGCACGAGATCGAGGAGTCCACCGGCAAGGTGGTGGGCACGGCCACCGGCAGCACCAGCCGCATGAACTTCGTGGTGCGGACGCCCTTCGGCGTGGGGGTGAACTTGGTTCAGGTGGACATGAAGGGGGCGACCAGCAACCCGCTCGTCGCCGCCTCGCCGGACATCGACTACACCGGCACCATCACCATCGACCCGTCGCGGCGGAAGCTGGAGATGGACATCAAGATCGACGAGTTCCCGGCGTTCGAGGCGTATTGCAGCATCAACGGCGGGGCGGCGTTCGAGCTGTTCGTCGAACCGCCGCCGGCCGGCAACACGCCGTTCGACCTGTTCGGCGGGGCGAACCGGCCGGTCAAGCGGCGGGCGGAGGACCGCAACGGCGACGGCGTGTTCGAGACCCGCACCGTGCTGTGACCGCACAAGTAGGTCCGGCGAGCCGAGCCGGACCCGTTGCCCTGTGGTGCCGCTCGGCTCGCGGCACCTACTTCCGACCTCTGGCTCACCGCTTGTACCGTGGCCGCTCGTTCGGGTCGCGGGTGCCGGCGGTCAGCGGCAAGTCTTTCGCCGCGAACGGCACCACCACCTCGACCGCCCGCGCCCCGTGAAAGCTGACCGCCGCCGGCTTGCCGTCGGCCAGCTTGCCCGCCTTTGCCACGTACTTCACGCTCACCTCGGTGAACGCCCGCCCGAACACGGTCACGGCATCGATCCGCACGTTCCCGCTGAACAGGGTCAGCGCTTCGCCGGCCGCGTTCGTGATGCGGAGGCCGTGTGCGGTGGTGCCCGGCGTGTTGGAAGTCGCCCGCACCGGCACCATGCGCCCGTTCACGTTCTCGAACCACACTGAGTCAGCCGCCGCCGACTGCTCCACCCGCACCCGCTCGGCGTCCCACCGCACCTTCACTTCCACCATCGTGCTGCCCGGCTCGTTCGACACCGGCCCCACCACCGTGGCCGTCAGCCGCGTGCCGCACGGCCCGTCGGCGGTGCCGGTCTTGTCGGCAAACGTCACCTTCGCCAACTCGCCCGACTCCTTCCACGCGGTGAACCGTGCCACCGCGGAGAGGGCGGCCACCTCGGTCGGCCCGGCGGTCAGGTCCAGGGTGCCGCCGGTGGCGTCCGTCGGGCGCGGGCGGTACTCGATGGGGTCGAACTCGATTGGGCCGCCGGGCCGGGTGGAGTACGTGACCGCCGCCCGGCTGATGGGCTGTCCGCTCTTGTCCGTCGCCTTCACCAGTTCGAGTTCCGTCAGCCGGTGCCACTTCACCTTCGGTTCGGGGAACGTGCGGACGGCGAGCGGGCTGCGGGTCGGCGGGTGCCTGGCCAGTTCGTCTTTCGACGGCGGAGACACCTGAATGAGCAGCGCCTTGTGAAGGGTGACGCGCTTCGGCGGGTCGTCGGCGGCCTTCAGCCAGACGGTGCCGAAGGGAGACGAGCCGGTGGCGGTCGGGGGGCGGGCCTCCACGTTGTGGACGTCCAACTTCGCCGCCACGCACACCGCTTGCACCGCCTCCCAGAACGTCATCACGCCGCCGGTCAGCTTCACCTTGCCGGACAGCACCGCCTGATTGCCCTCCACGCGCAGTTCGTAAGGGGACTGCTTCCACAGGCTGTCGAACACCCGCTGTAGCGTCTGTTCGCCGTCGGGCAGGTCCACCATCGTGGGCGTCAGGATGGCGTCGGCGTCGATCTGTTGCCGCACGGCGGGGAGGAGGTCTTCACACCGGCGGGCGACTTCGGGCACGTCGGACGACAGCCCGGCCTCGAGCGCGGGGAGCGCCCGTTCGCCGAGGGCGAGCAGCGTCTTGCCGGCGGCTTCGCGGGTTTGGAAGTGCGGGTCGCCGAGCTGCGCCACGAGCGCCGCGGGCGTGGGCGTCTGGGCCGACACCGCGGAGGTGATGCCGGCGAGCAGCAACAGGAGTGGCGTGACGAGTCGCATGACACCGTGATAGACGACCGCCGCCGCCGATGCAACCGGCAGTTACACGCGGGTGGGCCGTCCGTGGTCATCACGGAGTTTCATCCCGTCACCTGGAATGGTCTGCCACAATGGCGGCGGGGTCACACGTCCACGTCCCACACGACCACCTTGCCGGTGTCGCTGCCGGCGGCGGCGAGCAGTCCGTCCGGGCTGAACGCCACGGATCGCATCCGACCGATGTCCCAGGTGTAGGTGGTGGCGAGCGCCCAGTTCGACGTGTCGTACAGCCTCACCGTGGCGTCGTTCGACGTGGCCGCCAGGAACCGCCCGGACGGGTGGAACGCGAGACTGGTGAAATGGGACCGGGCACCTGTCACTTTCCGGGGCTGGGCAGACCAGTCCGCCGTCGCCCACACCAACAGCGCCCGCCCCGCCAGTGCCACCAGCCGGCCCCCATCGGGCGAGAACGCGAGCCGGGAGATCTGCTTCGATACCGCCGGAACGGTCGTGATCCGTCGGCCGTCGGTCGCATCGAACACGGCCAACTCGTGAACGGAGTTCTGCACGGCGACCCCGAAATCGTACTGATACCCGACGATGAGGCGGCCATCCGGGTGGGCGGTGAGTTCACCAACCCACTTCCGCCGACCGGGGTTCATCGGCACCGACCAGACCACATTCGAGTGGGCGTCAGGCGTTTGTTCCCAGCGGACCAAGTGTTGCCGGAACGGTTGCCATTCGGCGCTCTGTCCGATCACCCACCCGTTCCCCGCACACAGAGACACCCCATTTTCCGACCCGTCCAACGGCCCCCCATCGGTGATGGTAGTGTCCAGGCTGTGGCAGCACCTCGTCGCGTCGTAGGCGTCGTTGGCGAATGCGGCGTACACCCACCGCCCGCACGGGCTGAGTGCGAAGTCGGCGATGATGCCGCCGTCGAAGTAATGGCGGGCGGGCGTCGCACGGCCGCCGATTTGCCACACGTCGATCCCGTGGTTGAATGGCTTGAACCGCAAGTCCGGCACTATGGTGCCGCAGGCGTACAGCAGCGCGCCGTCGTGCGAGAACGACATCCGGTCGAGTACCGGGATGCGCGAGGTGAGGGTGATCATGGGAGAGTCGATTGACTGGAACCCGTGCCCGCCGGCGGGTGAGGCGGCCTGCCACCTGTTAGCCCGAAGCGCGAGCGAGGGGCCAGCCAGTCATCGGACACACAGTGAGCGACACATGCCGAGCCACCATTCGCCCGACGCGACTGCGGGCCACACCACCTGTTCGCGAAGCTGGTTGGCCCCTCGCTCGCGCTTCGGGCTAACAAATCAGCGGTTGGCCCCTCGCTCGCGCTTCGGGCTAACGAATCCGCCTCACTTCTTCAGCCCTGGGGTGGCGTTGAACTGCACCACCGGCTTGTCGGACTTGTCCTTCGCGTTCCACACGGCCACCTCGCCGGCGAACGAGCCGGCGGCCACCAGCGTGCCGTCCGCACTGAACGCCGCGGCGTACACGAAGTCGGTCAGCCCGGTGAGTGTCTTGGTCGCCGCCAGGGTGTCGGCGTTCCACACCTTCACCGTCTTGTCGGCCGAACTGGTGGCGAACAGCGGGTCCTTCGGCGAGAAGGCGATCTTGAACACCTCGTCGGTGTGCCCGCCGGTGTTCTTCAACATCTTGCCGTCGCCGCCCGGCTTCCACGTCCGCACTTGTTTGTCGGCCCCCACCGAGAACCCGACCGTGCCGTCGCCCTTCACGCCCACGCCGTACACGATGTTCTGGTGGTCGGGGAAGGTCATCACGCTCTCCTTCGCCTTCAGGTCCCACACCTTCGCCGTCTTGTCGCGGGAGCCGCTCAGCAGGTACTTGCCGTCGGACGTGAACGCCACGCCGAGCACCCAGTCGGCGTGGTTCTCGATGGTCTGTTCGAGCTTGGCGGCAGCGGCCCCGCCGGAGATGTCCCACACGCGGACGGTACGGTCACACCCGCCGGCGGCCAGCTTCTTGCCGTCCGACGACAAGGCGAGGCAGAGGACCGAGTCGTCCGCGTCGAACAGGTGCTTCACCATCACCGTCTTGTCGTCCACGCCGTCGAGATAGTCCACGCCGGCGTCGGACTTCTTCGCCTTGGCGGCCAAGTCGTACACCCGCACGTCGCCCTCTTGCCCCGGCCGGCTGCCGGCTACCGCCAGCTTGCCGTCGGGCAGGAAGGCCATCGCGTAGGCGCGTTCGGCGCGGGTGTTGATCCGCTTCTGGAGCTTGCCGTCGGCGGCGTTCCAGACGGTCAGTTCGTAGTGCCCGCCGACAACCACACTCTTGGCGTCCGGGGTGAAGGCGAGGGCGTTGACGACAATCGGCTTGTCGAACGCGACCGGCGGGGTCGGCGGCTTCCAGCGGATGCGGAGTTCCTTCAGCAAGTCGGCCTTCGCGTCGAGGCCGGTGTCCAGCTTCGCCCCCTGCTTGATCCACTCGGCCACCACTGCGGCTTTCTCGGCCGGCACCGCGTCGCCCTTGTCCCGCGGGGGCATCCGGCGTTCGTCCTTCGTCACCATCAGCTTGTGCAGGTCGCTGTCGGCGATCTTGCCGGCCAGCACCGGCTCGCCGTCGGACCCGCCGGCCATCAACTTCTCGAACGTGGTCATGTCGTACTTGCCGCTCCGCTTCTTGGCGTCGTGGCAGGCGTAGCAGTTCTCTTTCAGGATGGGGGCCACGTCGTTGATGAAGCTGACCGGCTTCTGGGCGACGGCGGGGAAGGCGAACAGACAGGCGGCGAGCGCCGCGAGCGACCGGCGGGGCATGACACGAACTCCGCGGAAAGGTGCGGTGGGGTGGGTGCGATCAGTCTACACCGAATTGGAACCCCGCACACGGGCGAACGGACCGGGGATATCAGCCGGCCGGCGAGTACGCACGGGAGGTTGCGTCAGTACGAATCGGGTACACGCTCAACCCAGTAGCCGGGGCTTTGGTGGTGGTGGGCCACCGCGACGATGAAAATGTCCTCCCCGAACAGGGCGTACACAACGCGGTACGGGAACCGCCCCAGGTGGGTGACGTTCCGACACTCCACCCCGTCGGGTCCGTCATCCGCGATGGGGTAGCGCTGGGGCGAGTCGGCAATCCACCCGACCGTCAGGGCGTACTGGCGGGCGAACTCGATGCCCAAATTGGGGGCGTGGGCGGCGTACCATTCGGCCGCCGCTTCCGCTTCCTGGTCGGCATCCGGGTGAACGCGGTAGCTCACGGGGCGTACTTCCTCTGCATCTTCCGGAGCAGGCGCTCGGCCGCCCCCATCGCGTCGATCCGTTCCACTCGGTCGGTTCGCATGTCCTCGATCCGCCGGGCGATCTCGGCCGCCCACGCCCCCTTCACCTCGGCCGCCGGTTGGTCGGGCGGTTCGGGTAAATCGCCCACGAACGGCCCGCCGTCCAAATCCTCCTGGAGCCAGATGATGAGCATCTTCTTCGCGTCCGGCGGGAGTGAAAGAACTTGACGGATCAGTTCCGCGGACATGCGATCCGGTTCGGCGGCGGTCGGGGTCATGGTTCGTCCTCTCGTCGGTGTGCCCTATTCTCCTCGCCCCCGGCCGGCGGGAGGCGTTCGAGCCAATAGCCGGGTTGCTGTGAGTTGTGGGCGACGGCCACCACCAGTTTCAACTCGCCGAGGACGGCGAAAATGACGCGGTAGTTGTACCGGGTGAGTTCGACGTATCGCACCTCGTACCCGGCTGGCGCGTCCTCTTCGGGCGGGAAGAATTGCGGCGTCTCGTCGAGCCGCCGGAGGGCGGTGTTGTACGCCTCTCGAAGCCGCTGCCCGTATCCCCGGCGTGCGGTTTCGAGACCTTCCGCCGCACTCGCCACTTCCAGGGTTGCGGCCCGTGAGACGCTAACCGGCACGGCGGACCTCCGCCAGCGCTGCGTCCACAGCGGCGAGCGATTCCTCCACCGTCATCACCTCCAGTTCCCCCCGCTGGTAGGCGGCGATGCGGCGGGCGATCTCCTCCTTCCACGCCAGCCGGATCGCCTCGGTCGCATACGGCGTCGGTTCGACGGGTTCCAATTCGTCGAGCACTTCGTGGGCGAGGTCCTCCTGCACTTCGGGCGGCAGCTTCCGCACGCGGGCGAGGATGTCGCGCACTTCCTGCTCGGTGGCGGTCGGGGTCATCGGCTGTTCCTCTCGTCGGTGTTCGTTATTCTCCCCGACCGTCGGCCGGCGGGCAATGCCGCTCACTTCTCCTCCTTCAGCTCGCGGACGTAGATGTTCCGCAGTTCCAACTTGTCGGCCGCGGTGAACGTCAGGGCCTTCGGGCTGTTGCCGCCGAATGCGGTCCAGTCCCGTTGCCACTGCCCCGCCTTCGTCGTCTTGGCAGTCAGGGTGGCGCCGGGCCACTTGAGTGTGATCTCCTCCGGCCCCTTCCAGTCGAAGATCAGATAGGCGTTGTCGGGCAACTTCGCCACCGACAGGCCCGCCTTGCCGACGCATTTCAACACCCCGCCCTCCACCTTCCACGAGTCCTTGTCGGCCGTCAGCCCGGTCATGTCGGTGTGGTTGAACAGCGGCTTCCACCCTAAGTCCACGTCGGCGATCTGTTCCTTCTTCGGGTTGCTCGTCGGCAGTTCCTTGATCTTCACGTTGCGGAAGTGGCACTCGGCCCCCTCGCTCTCGAACGACAGGTAACCCTTCCGCGGCGTACACTCGCTCACCCCGCTCACCTCCTTGCCGTTCACGCTCAGCTTGATCGCGCCGTCCTTGCCCACAACGCGGTAGTGGTTCCACTCGCCGCCGCCCTTGCACCGCTCCTCGCTCGGCAGGCACCGCTCCAGCCCCTTCTTGGTCGGGTGCGGGCGGTCGGGCACGCACTTCGCCCCCGAGACGCTGAACACGTCCCCGTGGTTCGTCGCCCAGTCGTTCTTCGGGTAGTTGACCAGCACTTGCACCTCGATGCCGCGGGTGAACGGCCCGCCCACTTGCGGCAGCGGGTCGCACCAGACGAAGAAGCCGGAGTTGCCGGTCTCCTTCGTGTTGATGTGCATCCACTCGAACTCGGCCTCGAAGTTCTCGTACTGCTTCTCGGTGCGGAGCAGGCCGATGGGCGAACCGCTGGTGACGAGCACGCCGTCCTTCACCGTCCACGTCTTCGGCCCGCAGTTGACGTTCACCCAGCCGGTCAGGTCTTTGCCGTTGAACAGCGGGACGAACCCGTCCTTGTCGGGCTTGGGCGGATCGGCAGCGAACACGGGGGCGGACGTGAGCAGGAGGAGTGCGAACAGGCGGCGCATGGGTGCGCTCCGGGGAGGGGAAAGGTGTTGTATACGTTCCGACCTCACCCCCCGGCCCCCTCTCCCCTGTGAGAGGGGGCCGGGGGGTGAGGTCTTCAGTACTACCGCCGCCATTCGTAGATGGCGGCCTGGCCGACGTTCTCCTCCACCTCCACCCGCAGCACGTCGGGCACGAACTGGTGCTTGGCGTGCAGCACCTCGACCAGCCGACCGGCCAGCCACTTGGCGATCAACTCCGCCGTGGTGTTCGCGATCGGCAGCACCACGCAGTCTTCCTTCGGGAACGACCAAAACTTCTCGCCGAACCGCACCACCCAGTTGGTGCCGGCGTCCTCCACCGGCAGTTGCGGGTTGTTCGCCGCGAGCAGCATGAAGTGGTCCAACTCGTCCACGAGGTCGCGGGTGCTGTGCTTCAGGGCGATGAAGTCGAACACGTAGTGGTTGCGGTCGAGCAGGCCCTCCACCTGCACGGCCGCCCGGTAGTTGTGCCCGTGCAGCCGCTCGCACTCGTTGCCGGCGTAGGTGATGAAGTGCCCGCAGCAGAACACCAGGTAGTCTTTGGCGACGCGGACGGTGAAGCGCTCGGCCGGCATGGGGGGTCACAACCAGTCGGGGACGTTCCAGCGGAACGGGGAGGATGGCGTCACCTTATTCTCCCGCAACGCGACGAACAAGCAAGCGGCGACCAGGTCGGCCGTCGTGCCGGGGTTCAGTTTGTTGCCGTCGGAGCGGAGGTGGGCGTCGAGTTCGACGCCCGCCCGCCGCCCTTCGGGGGTGCCGATGCCGCCGAGTGACAGGACGTGTTGCACGCGGCGCTGTACGTCTTCGGCGACTTCGTTTCCCCGCTTGCGAGCGATGAGCGAATCGGGGAACGCCGCCATCCACGCGAGCTGGCAGGCGATGACGGCGGCTTCGACGTTGCCGAACTTGGCGAAGGCGTCGGTGAACGCCGGCACGCCGAGGTCGAACACGTCGGCGTAGCCGTTCGCGTACTGCCGGGCGATCAGGTCGCGGTCGGAGGCCAGCTTCATCGCTTCGAGCAGCGTGACGGTCGGTTCGGAGCGAACGTCTTGTTCCGGGGCATCGCCCAGCCCACCGGGGTTGATCTCGCGGATGGTGTGGAACACTTCGGCAGCGTCGTCAACGGTCAGTTGGTTCAGCACATCCGGTAACCGACGGCGCAGATCGTACTCCGTGGGCCAGGGGCCGGAACTAGCAAGCCGTGAGTACACTTTCTCGTCACACACGCGCAGCAACGGAGCGAGCAACAGCACAATGCCGAGCGTGGTGTTCGGAATGACCTGTCCTCGCTGCGGGGCACAAGCGGTGCGGATGAACCGCCCGATCCCCTTTTGAAACAGGTCTTCGCGCTCACGAACCACCCAGCCGAGGAAGTTTGATGCGTACAGGAAGTGATCGAACGACATGTCGGCGAAGTCGGTGAAGCGGTGAACGTTTCCGACCTTGCGGGCCATCACCTCCCACTGACATGCAGTGACGACCAAGGCGGATGGGTCGGCGTCGAATGAGCCGTGAACGGGCACGAGTAACCCCCCACCCGGAACGCGGAGCGTTCCG
>JANNQE010000022.1:0-3158 GCA_031441625.1 Planctomycetia bacterium | reverse complement strand
GCCACCACCGGGTTGAACGTGTCGAACCAAGAACTCACTTCCTTCGGCAGCCAACTCACCGCCAGGTGCTTCTCCGGGTTCGGGTTCAACGCTAGCTCCTGGATCTTCGGCCACATCGATTCCGGGGCCGCTCCCGCCTTCACCTGCTCCGCCGCCGCAGTGTTCTGGTTCACCCACATCAGCCCGCCGACCACCAGTAGCGCCCCCACCAGCAACCGCAACCGCGGGTCGAACGGCAGGCGAATCAGCGACTTCAGGACGCGAATCGGCAGCGGCGTCCGCGGGCGGCGGGGGATGCTCTTGGCCTTCTCGTACCGGCTCATCATCTCCCGCACGTTCACCTTCTTCTTCCGGTCGGCGTTCGCGGCCTGAATCACCTTCCCCTGCTCCACCACGTCCTCGGCGGCGTCGTCGGCCAGCGCCGCGGCTTCGGCGTCTCCCATGCCGGTCGCCTTCAGCCGGGCCGCCTCCGTGTGCCGCAGCAGCTTCTTCGTCTTCACGTCCTTCCGCTTCTGAATCATCGTCTCGAACCGGGCGATCAGTCCGTCGCGCCACGCGGCGAACTTCGGCCGGCCGGCCACCTTCTCGGCGTGTTCGGTGCGGGCCAGCACCTTCGCCGGGTAGCCGTACATCAGCTCGTACACCTTCTCCCAGCGGTCGCCGGCGTTCTCCGCCACGAACTTCCGCACCTCGTCCTCGTCCATGCCGGCCAGCCGCCACCGCTTGGCGAGCGACTCCAGTTCGTCCTTCTGCTCGGTCGCCTTGTCGTGCGCCGGCGTCGCCAGCCCGTACCCGAAGCCCACGCCGACCGCCGCCCCGACCGCAATGCCGATGACGCCGAAGATGAGCAGCCCGCTGAAATACAGCCCGACGAGGAACAGCAGGACGACGACCACCACCGTGATCCAGTCCACGATGCGAGCGCCGAACGCCCACTCGCGGGCCTTGCGGAACACGTGCGAGCCGGTCAGGATGCCGCTGGCGACGAACCCGCCGACGACCGCCGCCAGCGTGCCCAGCAGGATCATACCTCCGGCCACCGGGTGGATGAACAGGGCGATGACTCCCACGACGATGCCGAGGACCGGCCCGAACGTGGCGGCACGCCCGGCCCACTGGCCGAGGGGCTGGTTCGCCACCTGCTTCACCACCCCCTCGAACACGGCCAGTTGCTCGACGGTCGGCTTGCCCACACTCTTCCCGTGCGCCTCCTGCCACCCCTTCAGGGCGGTGGTGAACTCGCCCATCGTCTGGTAACGGTCGGCCGGGTCTTTCTCCAGGGTGCGGTCCACGATCACGCCGAGGTCATTGGGGACTTGCGGGGCGACACGGGCGAGGGGCGGGGGCAGTTCGTTCAGGTGCTTGGAGATCACCTCCACGGCCGTCTTGCCCTGGAACGGCGTCTTGCCGGCGAGGAGCGCGTACAGGGTGCAACCGAGGCTGTAGATGTCGGCCCGGCCGTCCACTGTGGTGGCGTCGCGGCACTGCTCGGGGGCCATGTACGACGGCGACCCCATCGCCGACCCGACCCGCGTCACGTCCGGCAGGCTGCCCAACCCCGACCCGTCGCCCGTCCGTTTCCCACCACTCCCCGCGTCCTCCTCCGCCGATACGCCCTTCGTCTTCACCAGCCCCAGGTCGGCCACCTTCACGATGCCCTCGTCGTTCACCATCAGGTTGTCCGGCTTGATGTCGCGGTGGACCATGCCGCGGTCGTGGGCGAACCGCAGGCCGTTGGCCGCCTGGATGACGAACCCGACCGCTTCGTCGGCCGGCAGCTTGCCGAGCTTCCGCAGGCGGTCCCCGAGCGACCCGCCGTGCACGTACTCCATGCTGAAGTAGTTCACCATGCCGTCGCGGCCGAGTTCGTAGATCTGCACCACGTTGTGGTGGGTGAGCTGCGCCGCGGCGTAGGCCTCGCGCACGAACCGCGACACGAAGCCGGGGTCGTTCGCCCACTCGGCGTTCAGCGTCTTGAGAGCTACACTGCGGTCGAGCGACACCTGACGCGCGAGGTACACCGACCCCATACCGCCCTTGCCGAGCGGCTTGAGCACCTCGTAGCCGGGGAAGGCGGTCCCGCCGTCGTCGTCGGTGTCGAAGGACTTTTTGTGCGGGGTGACGTGGGTCTGGTCGTTGGATTCGGCTTTCGGTGCCGGCCCGCGGGTCGTCTCGGTGTCTTCGGATTCGGGCATGCCGCGATCCGGCAGCGACGCGGCGGTCTGGTCCGGGTCGGCGAAGGGGCGGTCGCGGTCGGCAATCGACGGGGCCGTCTGGTCCGGGTCGGCCGGCGGGCGGGGTTGTCGTTCGGCGATGGACGCCTGAGTCGCGTTCGGGTCGGCGGTCGGGTTCGAGGCGAACGTGGCGAGGCTCTTCTCGCGTTGCGCGCCGGCCTTCTCGTCGGCCGGCGTCATCAGGCTCACTTTGAGTACCAGCGCGCCGCCGCAACTGGTGCATTTCATGGTGAACCGACCGGGCTTGGGCGGGTTGGCCGACAGGTCGGCCGCACACCCTGGGCAGGCGAACTTCATGGGGCGAGTCCGGTCACGGTGGGGAGCGTGTGCGGAGTGGCGTTCGTGGTTACGGCCCAATTCTGCCGACTGTTCGACCCGACCACAACAGGATTCCCGCCCATCACCCGCTACCATCACTGAACCCGCACGAGTCGCCGCCATGCCCCACGCCGACGCTTACCCCGCACTGCTCGCCCACTTCCGGGAGTTGAGCGTGCTGCAATCGTGCTCGTCCGCCCTCGGCTGGGACCAGCAGACGTACATGCCCAAACGCGGGGCCGACTTCCGCGGCGAACAACTGGCACTGCTGGCCAAGGTGTGCCACGCCCGCGCCACCGACCCGCGAATCGAGGAGTGGTTGAACGCGGCGGAGGTGGCCCCGGACTCCGCGGAAACGGCGAACGTCCGCGAATGGCGGCACGGGTACGACCGCGCTATCAAATTGCCCGCGCGTCTGGTCGAAGAGCTGGCGCTCGCCACGAGCGCGGCCCACGAGGCGTGGGAGGTGGCCCGCAAGGACGACCAGTTCGAGACGTTCCGCCCGCACCTGTCGCGGGTACTTGAGTTGAAGAGGGAGGAGGCGGCGGCATTGTCCACCTCCCCCCCTGTGGGGGAGGTTGGTGAGGGCGTAGCCCGAACCGGGTG
>JANNQE010000021.1:0-7110 GCA_031441625.1 Planctomycetia bacterium | reverse complement strand
GCTTGTGCATTGTGACTGGTGTCCTGGGGCTTCCGCCCCAGGCTACACCCGGACGCCGCTCCGCGGCTTCATTCAGCCGACTCGCAAGGTGTCAGTTCGAGAACTCGGGGCGGCGCTTGTCCAGTTGGGCTTGCAGGCGGGCGACGATGCTGCTGTGCATCTGGCTGACGCGGCTCTCGCTCAGGTTCAAGGTCGCCCCGATCTCCTTCATCGTCATCTCCTCGTAGTAGTAGAGGATGACGATGAGCCGCTCGTTGCGGTTCAGCCCGCGGGTGACGAGCCGCATCAGGTCGCGGTTCTGGAGTCGGCCGGTCGGGTCTTCCGACTTCTTGTCTTCCAGGACGTCGATCTCCCGCACGTCCTTGTAGCTGTCCGTCTCGTACCACTTCTTGTTCAGCGACACCAGATTCACCGCGGTCGCTTCGCCGACGAACGCCTCGATCTGCTCCATCGGCACGCCGAGCTTCAGCGACAGCTCCTCGCGGGTGGGCGGGCGGCCGAGGGAGACTTCGAGCTGCTTGCGGGCGGCCTCGCACTTGCTCTGCTTGCTCCGCACCAGCCTGGGCACCCAGTCCATGCTCCGCAGTTCGTCGAGCATGGCCCCGCGGATCCGCGGCACGCAGTACGTCTCGAACTTCACCCCGCGGCCCAGGTCGAAGGCGTCCACCGCGTCCATCAGGCCGAACGTGCCGGCACTAATCAGGTCGTCCAGGTCCACCCCGTCCGGCAGCCGCTGCCAGATCCGCTCGGCGTTGTACCTCACCAGCGGGAGGTAGTTCTCCAACAGGCGGTTCCGCAGTTCGACCGTCGGCAGTGCCCGGTAGTCTCGCCAGATTTGGGCGAGGTCGGTTTCGGCTAGGCGCGTGACCATCGGATCCTCCCTGATGAGCGGCTCGGTGTCGGCCCGCCCGCGAGCGGGTGGGGGACGAACCGCCGGAGCGCATCCAATCTGCGGTCCCGCGTGTCGTCACGACGCGACTGAGCCAATCCCCCCGGGTGCCGAGCGGGAAGTTGTCCGGCACCACTTCTCGATTATCGACTACGGTCCGCGGTCGGGTGCATCAAACCCGTGCGGCCGACGGTCGAAATCGGAAGCCCCCCTCCGCACCACACCGACAGCGGGCGCGACCGCGCCACGCCTTGCCCCTGGGCGCAGGCCGCAAGCCTTCGCCCACTTCGCGCCCGACGCCGGCCGGTGTGATTCCCCAATCACGCCGCCCGTCGGCCCGCCGCTGTGTGGTGATGGGTCGGCTGATACCGGCAGAATGTGCGGCTGTCGATGGGTAAAAAGTGCAATGAGTCGGAAGTCGCCGTGGCCCGTGAGGAGCCGGGTGTTCTGGGCGAACCCGGCCCGCAAGGGCCGCGGGTGGGGAATGTCGGCACCTGAGTACGCCACCCGCCGACCTTGCGGTCGGGGTTCGCCCGGAACCGTCGACTCATCCCGCTCGGCTCGCCCGAACTACAACAACCTCACTCCCGCACCTCCCCCGAGTTGGCCCATGTCCGCCGTCACGCTCGCCGACGTTCGCGCCGCGGCCGACCGCATCCGCCCGTTCGTGGCGCACACGCCCATTCACACGTGCGGCACACTGGACGCGCTCGCCGGCCGGCGGCTCTTCTTCAAGTGCGAGAACTTCCAAACCACGGGCAGCTTCAAATACCGCGGGGCGACGAACGCGGTGCAGAAGCTGGACGCCGCCACCGCCGCCCGCGGGGTGGTGACGCACAGCAGTGGGAACCACGCCCAGGCGCTCGCACTCGCGGCGCGGGTGCGGGGCATCCCGGCCACCATCGTGATGCCCCGCACGGCCGCAGCCGTGAAGAAACAAGCGGTGATCGGCTACGGCGGGCGGGTGATCGAGTGCGAACCGACCGTGGCGGATCGGTTGCGGTTGGTTCACGAGGTGGCACAAGAAACGGGTGCCGTGCTCATCCCGCCCTACGACCACCCGGACGTGATCGCCGGCCAGGGCACCGCCGCTCTGGAACTGTTGGCCGACGTGCCGGAGTTGGATGCGGTGGTGGTGCCCGTCGGCGGCGGCGGGATGCTGAGCGGGTACTGCGTCGCCATCAAAGGGACGAACCCTTCGGTGACGGTGTACGGAGCGGAGCCGCTGAACGCGAACGACGCGGCGAAGTCGCTCGCCACCGGCGAACGTCAACCGCCACTGCCGCCGAACAGCATCGCCGACGGCCTGCTCACCAACCTGGGCGAACTGACGTGGCCGATCATCCGCGAACACGTGTCGGCCGTCTTCACCGTGACGGAAGCCGAGATCGTGGCCGCGATGCGGCTGGTGTGGGAGCGGATGAAGCTGGTGATCGAGCCGAGCGCGGCCGTCGGCGTGGCAGTGGTGCTCGGTGATGCGTTCAAGGCGATTCCCGCGGAGCGCGTCGGCGTGGTGCTGTGCGGCGGCAACGTGAGCCTGGATCGGCTCTACTGGTGAGCCGTCCACAAAACGGAACGCGGATGACGCGGAGGGACGCGGATCAACGCGGATCAGAACGGGTCAAGAAATCTGTGTTCATCCGCGTCCCTCTGCGTTCTTCCGCGTCATCCGCGTTCCCCTCGGATCGGTCCCTCCACTCGCAAGGTGCCTCATGCGATTCCCTCTCTCCCTGCTCGGAGCGCTCGCCGTGATCGTTCCCGCCCTCGCGGCCGACCCGCCCAAGTTCGACTTCCCCGACCCGCTGGTCATGAAAGACGGCACGAAAGTGACGACCGCCGACGACTGGACCAAGAAGCGGAAGCCGGAGCTGAAGGAGCTGTTCCAGAAGGAGATGTACGGCATGTACCCCGGCGAGACGGGGAAGCTCTCCGCGAAGGTGCTGTTCACGGACGACAAGGCGTTCGGCGGGAAGGGCACGCTGAAGGAAGTGGAGCTGTCGCTCGGCATCAAGGACGTTCCGCCGATTCACCTGCTGATCGCCACGCCGAACGAGCGGCCGAAGGCGGGCGTGCCGGAGTTCGTCGGGCTGAACTTCAGCGGCAATCACACCCTGACCGACGACGAGCGGGTTCGCATCCCGACCGGGTGGATGTACGACGACAAGCGGTACGCGGCGAAGGACAACAAGGCGACCGCCGCGGGTCGCGGGAAGGGCAAGGGTGTGTGGCCGCTCGAAGACATCGTGAAGGCCGGGTACGCGGTGGTGACGTGCTACAACGGCGAGTTGCAGGAAGACGTCAAGGACAAGCCCGGCTTGCTTTTGCAAACGCTGATCGGTCCGCCGCCGACCGGCCCGGCACGTCAGGACGACACCGCCACCATCATGTGCTGGGCGTGGGGCGTCCACAAGATGATCGATTTCACTGTCGGCGAGAAGTGGGCCGACGCGAAGCGGGTGGCGGTGGTCGGGCACTCGCGGCTGGGCAAGTGCGCGTTGCTGGCCGGGGCGTTCGACGACCGCATCGCCTGCGTCTTCCCCCACCAGGCCGGGTGCGGGGGCACCGGCCCGAGCCGCCACGCGGATGCCAAAGCGGAAGGGGTGAAGCGGATCAACACCAGCTTCCCGCACTGGTTCAGCACCAGCTTCAAGAAGTACAACGACGACCCGAACACGCTGCCCTTCGACCAGCACTGCCTGCTCGCGCTGTGCGCCCCGCGGCCGGTGCTCTACACGAACGCGGCCGACGACCTGTGGGCGAACCCGTCGGGCCAGTTCGACATGATGAAGCGGGCCACGCCGGTGTACGAGCTGCTCGGCCAGAAGGGGGTGGGTGCGGACGCCATGCCGGCCGAGGGCAAGCTGCTCGACAGCCGCCTGGGGTACTGGGTGCGGGCCGGCAAGCACGAGATGAACGCCGACGACTGGAAGACGTTCCTCGCCTTCGCCGACAAGTGGATGAAATAGAACAGCAACTCCCTTCGGAGGTCGCCCATGAGTTCAACCGCCACGCCCGTTGTTCGCGGGTTGTACGTCTGTGAGCGGGTGGAGAGGCACCCCTCCACTCGCAACCTGACCCTTCATCACTGCTTCCGGGCCATCCGGGTCAGGGTCGATCGGCCATACCGACCGTTGTTCTACGTGGTCGCCTACCTGGCAGACGGGATGGGTGACGTGCGGTGCCGGGTGGCGGTCAGTCAACCGGACACCCTGGGCATCGTGTTCGACCAGACCGAGACGGTCTCGTTCGCCGACCCGCTTGAAGAGCACTCGGTGGTGTGGAAAATCACCTGCCCGCTCGTTGTGGAGGGGCGGTACGATATCTTGATGGAGCTGAACGGCGAGTTGGCCGCGCTCTCGCCGCTGTTCGTCCGCACGACTTCGGAGGGGCTTTCATGACCGACGAATCCGACGGCATCTATTTCGAAAGCCTGGGCGTCATCACCCACGAGTTCACCGGTGTGGCGTACGGGCCGGATAACCCTGCCCCGCCAATGACCCCGCAAATGCTCCTCTCCCTGATGAAGTACCGCCTCAAGGTGTATGGCAAGCCGCTGCCGGACGGGTTCGTCGCGCCGCCGGGCATCGACATCCAAGACTTGTTGAAACAACTCCCCCCGGCCGCCTGACACGTCGGAGGACTCCCGTGAGTGACACCCCCGCCCCCCAACCGGAACGAGAACCCCCGCCGCCGCGGATGGTCCGTGTTCAGGGCATCAACCAAGCCGTACCGGGTCGCCAGCGGACGGCGAAGGAGATTCTGAACTGGATGGTCGGCAACGCCATGTTCTCCGGCAAGCCGCTGCCGGACGGATATGTGCCGCCGCCGGGCATCGACATCGACGAGTTGCTAAAACAACTCCCCGAACGCTACCGCCCCAAGCCCGACTAACCCGATGCGCTCCTTCTTCATCGTCGGCCTCGTCGCCCTGCTCGTCGCCGCCCTGCCGGGGGTGGTGGCGTTCGCCGCCGACCTGCTCGGGTACGGCACCGACCTGAACAACTGGGCCGAGAAGTACCTCGGCCTGAGCCACCGGCTGGCACTCGCCACGCCCGCGGCGGTCGTGCTGTTCTTCGTGCCCCCCGCCATCGTGCTCCTCTACTTCCTGCGGCTGAAGCGGCGGTCGCTGACGGTGGCGAGCACGTACCTGTGGAAGAAGAGCGTCGAAGATCTTCACGTCAACCGGCTGATGCAGTGGATGCGGCGGAACGTGCTGCTGCTGCTGCAACTCTTGTGCATCCTGCTGGTCATCTACGCCGTGCTGGGGGTGCGCACGCAAGGCGCTCTCACCGGCGGGCGGCACTACATCATCCTGATCGACAACTCGGCCAGCATGAGCGCCACCGACGTGAAGCCGACCCGCCTGGAGTGGGCCAAAGCCGAGGCGAAGAAGCTGATCGACGCGGCCCACGACGGCGACCCCGGCATGGTCATCGTGTTCAACAGCACGGCCGAAATCCGCCAGAGCTACACCACCAACAAGGACGAGCTGCGGGAGGCGGTGAACGCCGTCACCCCGACCAGCCACCAGACCCGCATCGACGAAGCCCTGTCCCTCGCCGCCAGCCGCGCCAACCCCACCCGCAGCACCGAGAACATGGTGGTCGCCCCGGACAACCCCGAGATCGGCAAGGAGCGGACGTACTTCGCCCCGGACGGGTTCGAGGCCGACGTGTACCTGCTGTCCGACGGCCGCTTCCCGCCGGTGCAGGATTTCGCCCTGCGGAACCTGAACGTGCGATACCCGTCGATGCCGGACGCGGTCGGCGGCGGGCGGTCGAACAACGTCGGCATCGTCGGGTTCGACGTGGCCCGCGTGGGCGAACGCGAGGGGCAGTACATCGCCTCCGCCCGCATCGCCAACTACCGCGCGGACGCGAGCAAGGTGAAGGTGTGGCTCGATCTGAAGCGGGGCGACGGCACGCTGGTCAAGGTGTACTCGCCGACCGGCGTCAACCCCGAAGAGGGGGTCTCGGTGCCGGAAATGCCGGAGGTGAAGCCCGAAGACGTGGGCAAACAAGGCCCCGGCCAGCCGCCGAACGTGGTCAACGTGTTCTTCGCGATGGAGGGCATCGCCGACAACTCCGACCTGCAACTGGAAGCCCGCATCGAACACGCCGGCGACGCGCTCAAGGCCGACGACTCGGCCGTGCTGGTGTTCGGCGTGGCCCGCAAGGCGAACGTGCTGGTGATGACGAAGGGCAACCGCATCCTGCGGTTCTACTTCGACACCAAGGAGGCGAAGTCGGTCGCCACGTTCACCTACGCCAACCCGAACGACTGGGAGCAGTACAAGGGGCCGGCCCGCGACGGCAAGTACGACCTGGTCATCTTCGACCGCTTCGGCCCGAAGGCGGACGAGGACATGCCGGCCGCCAACACCTTCTTCATCGGCCACCCGCCGCCCCCGTACACCCCCCTCGGGCAGGCGAAGGGCGACGACCCGAACGCCGTGACGGAAGTGAAAGGCCCGCGGGTGCAGGCGGCCGACCGCCGCCACCCGCTCATGCGCGACCTCGGCGGGGTGGAAGAGATCGGCATCGACAGTTGCTTCCGCTTCCCGACGCTGCCGCCCCGCACCCCGCGGTTGCTCGAAGGCCGCGACCAGACCGAACAGGGCAACCTGGCGCTCGCGGTGGCCATCAGCCGGCAGGCGTTCACCGACGTGGTGCTGACGTTCCCCATTGTGACGGAGAACGCCGACGGCCCCGACCGCGTGTACCACACCAGTTGGCCGCTCCAGCCGAACTTCCCCCTGTTCCTGCGGAACGTCCTCATTCTGCAAGGGAACGTGCGGTTCGCCGGCGTGGACGACACCCTGCGGCCGGGCGACGTGATGCCGCTTCGCCCCGGTGCCGTCCGCGAGGTGTTGGTCACCAAGCCGGGCAGCACGTTGCCGACGAAATTCGACCGCGGGACGCGGCCGGAGGTGGCCTACGGGGACACCGATAAACTGGGTGTGTACACGGCCGAGTGGGGCATCGTCGGCGGTACGCAGGTGCGGCGGTTCGCGGTGAATTTGTTGGACGCTGACGAGAGCAACCTGGCCCCGGTGTCGCAGTTCCAGGTGGGCGACATCACGGTGAACGCCGGCGACACCCGCCGCGTGCCGATCGAGTTGTGGAAGGTGATCCTGTGCGTCGGCCTGCTGGTCATCCTCTTGGAGTGGTGGATCTACAACAGAAGGGTGCAGATTTAGCGACATGGCGAACGGCGCGACG
>JANNQE010000020.1:0-13305 GCA_031441625.1 Planctomycetia bacterium | reverse complement strand
CCGGTCGGCGGGGTCGGGGTGGTCGCGGGTGGTGCCGGCTCGGTCGGCAGGGCGGGCTGCGGCGGGGCCGGCTCGGTCGGCTTCGGCCCACACCCGAAGGCGACCAGACACACGCACGCGAACGGCAGGAGCGCGAACCGGGGCATAACCACTCCGAAGGGCAATCGGCGAACGGGAAGAAACCAGGCGGCATTCGTCATCGGCTGCGACCGGAATGTCGCCGCCACGCTCCGCGGGGCGGACCGGAATTTTCGCGGAACACACCGTCCGCCCCGCGGAGCGTGGCGGCGACACTCTCCGACGTGCCTCAGGCAGTCGGCCCCTCGCTCGCGCGTCGGGCTAAGAGGTCGGCCGGTGTGATGTCTCCACGCCTCACCCGCCCTTCGCCAACTCCACGAAGCACACGCACGACGGGTTGCCGACCGGCACATATTGCCCGGTGAAGTTCAGCCGGCCGAGCTTGCGGTCCACCTGGAACACCGTGACGTGATCCGCCCGCTGGTTGCAGCAGTACAGGTACTCGCCGGTCGGGTCGAAGCTGAAGCTCCGCGGGTAGTTGCCGCGGGTCCACTCCTCGCCCTCGTAAGCCAGTCGGCCGTCGTTGCGGATGGAGAAGACGGCGATGCTGTCGTGCAGGCGGTTGCCGGCGTACAGGTACTCGCCGTTCGGCGACACCAGGATCTCCGAGCAGAAGTTGCTGCCCGTGTACCCGTCGGGCAGCGTCGAGATGGTCTGCTTCTCGGTCAGCTTGCCGGCGTCGGCGTCGTAGTCGAACCGCACCACCGTCGAGCCTTCCTCCTGGATGGAGTAGAGCCACTTGCCGTTCGGGTGGAAGTGGACGTGCCGCGGGCCGTCGCCGGGCGGGAGGGAGACACTCGCCGGGTCGTTGGCGGTCAGCGTGCCCTTCGCCGCGTCGAACTTCCACACGAAGATCTTGTCCAGCCCCAGATCGACGTGCAACACGAACGCACCGGCCGGGTCGGGCAGGATCTGGTGGGCATGGGTGCGGTCGTGCCCGCTGAACGCGAAGCTGCCCTTCGCCGCGTTCTTCGCCGTCGTCGGACCCACCTTGCCCTCGTCGGTCTTCACGTCGCTCGGTTCACCGAGAGAGCCGTCGTCCTTCACCGGCAGCACCGCCACCGACCCGCCGAAGTAGTTGGCCACGAACAGCCACTTGCCGGACTGGTGCAGGCTCACGAAGGTCGGCCCGGCCCCGCCGGATCGCACGGTGTTCAGCAGCTTCAGCCCGCCGGTCTTCGGGTCGATGCTGAACGCACTGACGCTCCCGTGCGGCGGCTTCTCCTTGCCCACGCGGTCGGTTTCGTTGGCCGAGTAGAGCCGCGTGCCGGCTGCGTTCGCCACCAGGTGGCTCGGGCTGGTGCCGAGTTCCACCACGCCGGCGGGGGTGAGTTCGCCCTTGTCGCGGTTCGTGGTGAAGATGTGGATGCCGCGGCCGTTGCCCGGCGGCAGGTCCACCTGCGTGGGCAGGGTGTCTTTGAGCGGCGAGCTGAACGTGCCGACGTAGGCGACGAGTGGCTTGTCTTTGTCGTCGGCCCGCACGACGGCGGAGGTGGCAAGTGCGGCGGCGGAGGCGAGGAACGTGCGACGATCAGGCGGGGTCATGGGAGAGCCACGGCGGAGGGGTGCGGTGGCGGGATTGTATCCGCGACGGACCACACCCGCGACGATGGCATCAAGTGGTGTCAGTGGCGGGGAAATTCTGGGCGGCGTCCTGGCTACTGCGACCAGTCGATGTGGAATGCCGCCGGCTGACCCATCAGATCCACGCTGCCCGACACTGTGAGCCGGTTACCGTCGATCGTCAGGGTCACGTCTGAGACGTGGTTGTGATTCATCATGTAGACCGCCATCTCAGCCGATTCGATTTCAGCGGCGGAGAATTGCACTGTGAGTTTGTGACCTTCGGTAGCACGCTCCAACTCTGTAAACAAGTAGAACCGGGGTGGGTAAATCGTCCAAGACCACTCCGAGTCTTCCGCCATGGACACTGCATCATAGGCCGACTGATCGGCGTTGATCTCCACGTCCAGAACCACGCGGCCGTGCGGCTTCGTTGACAGTTTGAACGAGGACTTATTGGCGTTCACCCCGAAATTTGTGGTGCCAATCGTGAACTCTGCCACGTTGCCCTCCGCCGTCGAGCTAAGAATGAGGACGCGTCGGCCACCACGCCCGGCGGTACGGGTCCGCTCGCCGGAGCATCCGTGAACGTATCCGACCGGCCGCGGTGTGTCAAACGGTCGAGATGGGTGGCGTGTGCCAACGGATGGGGCACCCCACCCCCGCCGACTTCGCTCCGCTCGGATCGGCGACCCTCCCCAGACTTGTTCGCCCGAAGCGCAAGCGAGGGGCCAGTGACCTCACCGACGAATCGGGAGCGGAACGACCCCGTCACCTCCTGGTCTTCCGGATGAGCCGTTGGCCCCGCGCTTGCGCTTCGGGCGAACAGGGTCGGCAGGGGTCGCCGTGGGAACGCAGTTCCCCGGCGGGGGGGTCACTTGCCTCACTCGAAGACGCGTGCCAGCGGGACGGCGAAGCCGGGCAGCACGTCCGGCAGCTCGATCACGTCGCCGTTGTGGAACGTCTGGTGGAACTCGTTCAGCCGGTACACGGTCGCCGTCTCGTCTTCCGGCACGACCACCATCACGGCCGTCACGCCGGCTTCCAGGTACATCGCCACATTCGCCAGCAACACCGCCCACGTGTTCGACGGCGACCGCACCTCGACGACCAGTTCCGGAATCACGTCCGTCACCCCTTCCAGTCGTTGCCCGGCCGGCATTCGAGCGGTGCTGAAATAGCAGATGTCCGGCCCGCGAACCGTGTCCGGGTTCCGCTTCAGCCGCAGGCTGGTGTCGTTCCCACACACGCGGCCGAGCTTGTTGTCGTAAACGAAGTTCGCCAGGTGACGGCCGAACTGGATGCAGATTTCGCCGTGGGTGACGCTGGGCATGTCCGGCTCCTGGACCAGAACTCCGTCGATCAGGGCCATCTGCTCGTGCCCGTCGATCTGCACGAACTCCTCGCCGGTCATCAGCGGCGAACCGGCCGGCGGCGGGGCGGTTGGGGTGGCGGTGCTCATTCGTCTTCCTCCGTGGTCGGCCCCTCGCTCGCGCGTCGGGCAGACAACCGGCTCACGCTACCAGTTACCCGCCCCCGGTTCCAGATCGCTCGCCGATCCCAGAGTGATGCCCTCCGCGGTCATGCCGACTCGAGCACTCGGTCGCACAATACCCGCCTGCCACCTCGCTCCCGGAATTCGCCATGCCCGAGTTCGCATCGCCCGCCGACACCGTGTCTGTGCTCCGCAGCGGGATGAACGTGTTCGTCCACGGGGCGGCGGCCACGCCCACCCCGCTGCTCGAAGCGGTCGTCGCCCGCACGGATTTGGAGAACGTCACCTTCTACCACATGCACACCAACGGCCCCGCCCCGCACGCCGCCCCCGGCGCACACGGGCGGTTCCGGGCGGTGTCGCTGTTCACCGGCGGGCCGTTGCGCGAAGCCGTGGCGAACGGCCGGGCCGACTTCGTGCCGGTGTTCCTGTCCGACATCCCGGCGTTGTTCACGTCCGGGCGGATCAAGCTGGACGCGGCACTCTTGCACCTGTCGGCCCCGGACAAGCACGGCAACTGCTCGCTCGGCACCAGTGTCGATTCCGCCCGCGCCGCCGCCGACACCGCCCCCATCCTCATCGCCGAACTGAACCCGCGGATGCCCCGCACCCACGGCAACACGGCCGTGCGGCTCGACCGACTGACAGCCTACTGTCACTCGGATCGCCCGTTGCACGAGCACCCGCCGGAGCCGACGACGCCGGTGGAAGACGCCATCGGCGAGCTGGTGGCCAGCCTGGTGCCCGACCGCGCGTGCCTGCAACTGGGCATCGGCGGCATCCCGAACGCGGTCCTCGCCCGGCTGAAGCACAAACAAGACCTGGGCGTTCACTCGGAGATGCTGGCGGACGGCATCATCGACCTGGTGAACTGCGGGGCGATCACGAACAAGTACAAATCGGTCCACCCCGGCCGGTGCGTGACCAGCTTCGTGAACGGCAGCCGGCGGCTCTACGACTTCGTGGACGACAACCCGCTGGTCGAGTTCCACCCGTGCGACCGCACCAACGACACCGCCCTGATTCGTAAAAACGACCGGGCGGTGGCCATCAACTCCGCGTTGCAGATCGACCTGACCGGGCAGGTGTGCGCCGACTCCATCGGCCACCGCATCTACTCGGGCATCGGCGGGCAAATGGACTTCATCCGCGGGGCGGCGCTCTCCAAGGGCGGACTGGCGGTCATCGCCATCCCGAGCACGGCGAAGGGCGGCACCATCTCCCGCATCGTACCGGAACTGGACGCCGGCGCCGGGGTTGTGACCAGCCGCGGGCACGTCCACTGGGTGGTGACGGAGTACGGGGCTGTGGACCTGCACGGGAAGAGTTTGCGGGAGCGGGCGGCGCTGCTGATTTCCATCGCCCACCCCGACTTCCGCGACGAGTTGAAGAAGCGGGTGACCCAACTGCGACACTTCGTTGTGTGACGGGCGGCACTTCACTCGAAGAAGCGTTTCAGTGGGACGGCGAAGCCGGGGAGCACGTCCGGCAGTTCGATCACGTCGCCGTTGTGGAACGTCTGGTGGAACTCGTTCAGTCGGTACACGGTCGCCGTCTCGTCTTCCGGCACGACCACCATGACGGCCGTCACGCCGGCTTCCAAGTAGAGGGCCACCTTCGCCAGCAACACCGCCCAGGTGTTCGACGGCGACCGCACCTCGACGACCAACTCCGGGATCACGTCCGTCACCCCTTCGAGTCGTTGACCGGGCGACATCCGGGCGGTGCTGAAGTAGCAGATGTCCGGCCCGCGGACGGTGTCCGGGTTCCGCTTGAGCCGAAGGCTCGTGTCGTTCCCGCACACCCGGCCGAGTTTGTTCGACTTCACGAACTGCCGGAGTTCGCCGCCGACGTTCAGGCAGATTTCTCCGTGAGTAACGCTGGGCATGTCCGGCTCCTGGACCAGAACTCCGTCGATCAGGGCCATCTGCTCGTGCCCGTCGAGCCGCACGAACTCCTCGCCGGTCATCAGCGGCGAACCGGCCGGCGGCGGGGCGGTCGGGGTGGCGGTACTCATTCGTCGTCCTCCGTGGTTCGGCCCCTCGCTCGCGCGGCGGGCTAGCAGATCGCAACGGTCGCCGCACGGGGCGAGGCGGCGGCGGCGGGTCCGGGTGCGCCCGGATCGCCCAACGCCCCACCGAACGAGCGAGGGCTTCCGCCGGTGCCGACGGAAGCCCTCGGGGAGAGAGACACCACCCGCCGCACTCAACTGCTGGTGCGGCGGAAGTACTTCTTGAGCAGGTCGCCGGCGGCGTTGGCCGACTCGGGGGCCGGCTGCTTGTCCGGCGACTTGGGGGCGACAGGCCGGCCGGCGGCGTCGAAGGCGGGCAGTTCCATCACCGTGCTGCCTTCGGGCACGTCGGCCGTCTCACCCGCCGGGCCGTCGTCCATGCCGAGCAGCATGGCCGCCGCGTCGTCGTCCCCGCCGGTCGCCTTGGGCAGGGCCACCATGCCGTCGTCGGTGTCGGAGTCCACACCGCCGGCCGACTTGATGGCCACCGGCTTGGCACCGACGGCCGAGAGCGGCTTCAGTTTGTCCGGCAGTGGGGTGCCGTCGGCCGGGGTGGGGGTGGCCAGAATTTGCACGCGGAATTCGAGCGGGCCGATCTTGAGCGAGTCGCCGTCGCGCACCTGGGCTTCGCCCCGCACGGCTTCGTCGTTCACCAGCGTGCCGTTCGTGCTGCCGAAGTCCTGCACCCACACCTGGCCCTTCCGCAAGTGGATGGCGCAGTGCTGCTTGCTGATCGCCTGGCTGGCCGGGCGGAGGTGGCAGGCGGGGTCGCGGCCGATCACGAATTTTGCGACGCCAATGGGGATGGCCCGCCCGTTGTTCGGGCCGACCGCGGTGACGACCAAGTTCACTTTCATAACGTGGGAGTCCTTCATCACGACGGTGGGCGATGTGATGACACCCATCCTCGGCGTGCGAGTCGGTCGCTCGGTGTGGCGAGGCACCGGCGGCGAGTGTGGGGGTGGTCACGTCGTGGGGGACAGACCCAATCACTTCCCCATAACGTATTAGAACGCAGGGAGAATGCCGATGCAAGACAAAATCCGCACGCCTTTCAGCCGGCTGTCGGGAATTGTGGCGGTGGTCGCCACCGGCCTGATGGCCGGGTGCGGGTGCGGCACCAAACCGGCCGACCAGCCGACCGTCAAGAAGACGCACGCCGACGCCGTGCTGAAGGTGTGGTGTGCCGACCCGCAACTGGCCGGCGTGTTCGTCCCGCGGGCGAAGGCGTGGGCGCACCGCAACGCCGCCACCGTCGTCCAGGCCGCGTCCGAGGCCGACGCCGACGTGCTGCTCGTGCCGCCCTCCCACCTCGGCCGGCTCGACCCGCCCGCCGCCCTGCGGCCGGTGCCCGCCGCCGTCACCGGCGAGGGGTCCGCCTTCCAGTGGGGCGGGCTGCTCGGCGTGTACCAGAGCCGGCTGGCCCACTGGGGCGGGGACCGGTACGCCGTGCCGCTGGTGGGCGAAGCCTACGTGCTCGTGTACCGGGCGGACGTACTCGGCGACGGCCCGTTCGCCGACGCCTACCGCCAGAAGCACTTCCGCACGCCGCTGCCGATCCGCACCTGGGAGGAGTTGGCCGAAGTCGGGCAGTTCGCCACCGACCGCACCGGCAAGCCGGGCCTGCCGCCGCTGCCCACCGACCCGGCCGCCGCGGCCACCACGTTCGGCCAGATCGCCGCCGGCTACGACCGCGTGGTCGCCACCGGCGGCGGGGGCAACGCCCAGCTCGAGGCCGCCGGCCCCGACCCGTACCTCCGCGGCATGTCCTTCTACACCGACGTGGAGGTGCTTCGGGCGCAGATGCCCGACCGCTGGGAGGTGCGGGTCGGCGGGCCGGCGTTCGGCGAGGCGTTCCGCTGGTTCGAGAAGACCGCCAAGTGCCGGCCGGCGCGAGCGGGCGACGTGATCGGTTCGCTCGTGTCCGGGTCGGCGGTGGCGGCGGTGGTGCCCATCGGCGACCTGGCCAAGCTGCCCCGCGACGCTGGCACCGGGGCGGTCGAGGCGCGGTTCGGGGTGGCGTCGGTGCCGGGGGCCGACGCCTACTACGACGCGACCGGCCGGCGGCAGAAGACGACGGGCGTGAACCGCGTGCCGCTGTACGCCGGCGGCGGGCTGGCTGGCGTGGTGCGCCAATCCGCCGCCCACCCGGAGGCGGCGTGGGCGCTCCTGGCCGAGCTGGGCGGACCGGCCGGCAGCACGGCGGCGGTGGCCGACGCGACCGTCGGCGGCGGGCCGCTCCGCATCGAGCACGCCACCCCCAGTTCCGCCCACTGGGAGCAGTACGGGTTCGACACCGCCCGCACCGCCGACCTGACCGCCGCCGTGAGCGAGTACGTCGCCCCCGGCACCATCAACCCGGCCGTCGCCCTCCGGACGCCCGACGTGGACGCGGTGAACGCGCTGCTCGCCAAAGCGGTGGGGGCGGTGGCGAGCGGGGCGCAGACGGCCGACGCCGGGCAGCGGCAGGCGGTGGCCGACTGGCAGGCGCTCGACGCGAAGACGCCGGCCGACGCCCGCCAAGCCGTGCGGCGGAAGGCCGCCGGGCTGGATTGAAGTGGGCGCCCTGCCGGGGCGGACTTGGAAGTGCCGCCCGGCAGGTGGCACCTACCTACAATCCCCCCACCCACTTCGCCCGGAGCCGCCGTGACCGTCACCACCGCCGTCGCGTACACCCTGGCGGCCGGGCTGGTGGTGTTCGGCCTGCTCACCGGCTGGTTCCAACTCCGCGGGCGGGCCGCACTGAACGCCCGCACCCACGTGCCGAGCGACGAGCTGGCGTACCTCCGCGGGCGGTACCGCCGGCGGCTTGTCACCGGCATCCTGCTGGCCGTCATCGGCGGGCTGATCGCCGCCGCGTTCCTGTCCGGGCTGGAACAGCAGATCGACGCCCTCATCGCCACGGGGGAAGCGGCCGACCCCGCGAACAAGCCCGACCTGACGCCTGAGCAGAAGTCACTGCTCAAGGTGTGGGGCGGGTACTGGACGGTGGTGGTGGTGCTGGTGCTGGTGGTGTTCGGGTTCGCGCTCGCCGACGCCATGGCCACCCGCCGGTACGCACTCCAGCAGTACCGCATCATCCGCGAGGACCACCAGGCCAAACTGCGGCGGGATCTGGCCGTTCACAAGGCCCAGCGGGGGGAACGGCGGACCGGCCGCGGAGCGGGCGAACTGCCCACCGACGACGACGACAAGGACGCGAACGCCGACTGACGCGACCGATCTTGGCGAACCCCGCCCCCCAGGGGCGGGGGGGGGGGGGGGTGTGGTGGTGGCCCCCCCCCGGGCCCTTTGCGGGCCGGGTTCGCCTCGTAACACCTCCCCGCGCACTCGGCCTTCCGCCGCCCGCCGGCCGACGGTATACCGCCACCCCTGGGTGTCCGTGCGCCGTTTTCCGGAGGTCGGGATGATCCGTCGAACCCGTTTGGCCGTGGCGTCGGTGCTGCTCGCCGCGCCGCTGGTCGTCGCCCAAGGGCCGGCCCCCGTCGAACCGCTCAAGCCCGTGTCCGGCTTCCCGCAACCGCCCGCCGCCCCGCCCGGCACACAGACCCAACCGACCCAAACGCAGCCGCCGCCCCGCACCACCCCCGGTGTCGTACCGACCGGCGGGCAACTGCCGACCGACCCGCTGAAGGCCGCCCCGCCCGCCCCGGTGCCGCCCAACGAGACGACGATGAAGCACCTGGCCGGGTGGGAGGCGGCCATGAAGGACGTGAAGACGTACTACGCCGCCGCCAAGATGACCCAGGCCGACACGGCCTTGAAGCGGGACGCCAAGTTCGACGTGTCCATCTGGCTGATGACGCCCAACCTGGCCCGCATGGACATGGCCAAGACGGCCGCCCCCGGCAAGGACGCCAACCCGCCGGACAAGATGATCATCAGCACCGGCAAGACCATCTACGAGTACGACGGCACGCGGAAGGTGCGGACGCAGGCCGCCCTCGGGCCGAACGGGGCGGGCAACAACCTGCTCCTCGAACTCATGTCCGGGCCGTCGGCGAAGGGCCTGGCCGGTCGGTTCACCATCACCACCGGCAAGGAGGACGAGAACTTCATCATCCTGGACATCAAGCCGGTGTACGGGGTGGACAAGGAGGAGTTCGAGTCGCTCACGGTGGCCCTGTGCGGGGCGAAGTTCAAGGAGCGGGCGTACATCCCGCGGATGGTGATTCTGAAACGCGACGCCGGGCAGACGACCGAGACGTGGGACTTCGAAGACCCGAAGGTGAACCCGAAGGGGATCGACGCCGCGTACTTCACCCCGGTGGAGGTGCCGAAGGGGTGGAAGGACGAGGTGCGGGTGCTGCCGCGGGCGGCCACCCCGACCGGTGGCATCAAAGCGCCGACGCCGGGGAAGTGACACCCCGATGAACCGGCGGCGTGAGCCGCCGGGGTCGATAGGGTGGCCGACTCTCGCCGAGAGTCGGAGTGGGTGTCGGCATGAGTGACCCGCTTGGAGCGGGTGAAAGTGTCTCTCGCTTCAAGCCGGATTCACTCGCTTCTGCCCCCGTCCGACTCTCGGCGAGAGTCGGACACCCGAACAGACCCGCCGGCTCACGTCATGTTGGCAGTCGCGTTGTTGAAGAACTCATCGCTGCCGAGCATCAGAATGGCGGCCTTCCCGAACGTGTGGTTGGCGTTCAGGTACGCCCGGAACGTTTCGAGAGTCATGGTGTCGGCCGGCCGCTTCAGGTATGTCTGGAACATGCCCCGCACCACCCGGTTCAGCCCCTCCTCCGACCGCAGGAAGAACGTCACCACCCCGTCGCGGGTCCACCCGCCGCCGGTCAACTTCGTCATCCAGTCGTTGAACCCGGCCGTGTCCGCCGCACGTCCGAGCAGGGCGTGGTACATCAGGTTGACGAACTGGGCGTTCGTGTTGTTCGCCGAGAACTCGTCCGACAGGATGAACCCGGTGATCACCGTGCCTTCGTCTTGGCCGCTCTGGAGGCGGCCCACCCAGTCGTTCAGCCCGCCGGTGTCCGGCTCGCGGGTCATGAAGTAGCGGTAGAAGAACGTCACCTGGTTGGTGCGGTTCTCGGTGCTGTTGACGAACCCGTAGGCCACCGTGTTACGGCTCATGCCGTTGGACAGGTTGGTCAGCCAGTTGGCCAGCCCGCCGGCGTCCGGTGCCCTTAGCACTGTCGCTTGGTACAGACCCTTGACGAACGCCTCGTTCGGGGTGGCACTCGGCTTGGGGGCGAACAGGGTGGCGAGGGTGGTGGGCGCGCCGACGGGGGCGAGCGGGTGCTGCACCTCGTACGCGCCCACGTCCGGCGCACCCAGGTCGCGGGCGGTGCCCCGCTGGTCGTACACCGAGTAACCGGCCACGCTCGCCGACGCCTTGCCCAGCGCCGGGGAGTTCTGCCCGAGCGCGTGGGTGCGGGTCGGCCCGCCGTTGCTGGCCAGCGGTTGCAGAAGCGGGTTGATGGGCGAGGCACCGGTGCCGATCAGGTTGCCCTGTGTGCCGGTGCTGCCGCGGAAGTTGCCGGCGATGATCGTGTTATTCAGCGTCAGCGTGCCACCGTTGAAGATGCCGCCGCCGCTGGCGGTGTTTCCGGAGAGGGTGGAGTTCGTCAGCGTCACCGTGCCATCGTTGCTGATACCGCCGCCGCCGTTGGCCTTACCATTGCTGATGGTCAGCCCACTGAAGTTCGCCGTCGCGCCCGTGCCAACGTTGAAGATGCGGAAGTTCGGCGTGCCGCCCGCGAAGCTCCGCTGGACCACCTGGGTGCCCCCGGACGGGCCGCTGATGGTCGTCGGCCCGCCGATGTCGGTGAGGGACAGTTCCGCTGTGGTGAGGACGACATCACCGAGGCCAGCGGCGAAGGTGATGGCATCGGCCCCAGCCGTCGTGTTGGCATGGTTGACGGCATCGCGTAAGCTCCCGGCCCCGCTGTCGGCGGTGGTGGTGACGGTGAACGTGACCGGCGTCACTCGGTCTTCGAGGAGGTGGTCGCCGAGGCGACGAACTGCGACCTCACGACCGGGGCAACGTGCGTGCTGCGGAACAGTTGGCGAATCCAGCGGGTCATGGGCGTGTGCCGTGGGGATGGCTGGGCGATGCCAAACTACGGGAATTCTCGGCCGGCCGCCAGGCGTCACACGGGCCGCATTCGCTCCCCGTCCCACGTCACCACCTTCGGCGTACTCACGAACCGCCCGGTGCCGATGCTGGCGTTCACGAACAGCGTGTCGGGTGATTCGACCACCCCGGCCGCCTCGTGGATGTGCCCGAACAGGTGCAGTTTCGGCTTCAGCACCGTCACCCGTGCCAGCAGGTCGGCACACCCGGCCGGGTCGCCGCGGCGGGTGTGGTCCAGGATGCCGGCCGGCGGGCCGTGGGTGATGAGCACGTCGGTGTCGTCGGGGATGATCGCCCACTTGGCGGCCAGCTCCGGCCCGCGGTCCAGGTTGAACGCCCAGTCGAAGAACCGCGGCTGCCACGGGCTGCCCCACACCTTCAGGCCGGCGATTTCGGTCCCGCTGTCTTGCAGGTAGGTGGCGTGGCGGATGCGGCGCTGGGCGTCGGCCGGGTCGCGCTCGAAGTGGAAGTCGTGGTTCCCGCAGATGAGCACTTTATGCGGGTGCGGGAGGGTGCCTAGCCAGTCGTCGAAGTCGGACACGTCGGCCGGCTGGCCGTGGTTGGACAGGTCGCCGGCGAACAACAGAACGTCGCCGGGCGGCACGGCCAGATCGCGGTGCCGCCCGTGGGTGTCGCTGACGCAGACGAGGGTGAGCATCGGCTCACTTGTCCTTGCGGTCGGTCACGTCGGCCCCGGCGTCCTCGACCGTCTTCTCGAAGCGGTCGGCGTACGCCTTCATGGCGCTCTTCGCCCGCATCGGGCCGAAGATGCCCTGCCACCACGGGTTGCCCCACTCGATCACCAGCTTCTGCTCGCCCTCGTCCGCGTCCGTCACCTTGCACTCGGCCTTCGCGTAGGCGACGAAGATGCCCAGGATGATGCTCATCATGAGCGACCCCTTGCGGACGGTCATGCGGGTGTCCTTCTCCTCGTCGATGGTCAGCCCTTCCTTCTTGGCGGCGGCGGCGAGGGCGTCCATCACCTGGTCGGTGGTGCCCTTGATGTAGAAGACGATTTGCGGCACGTGTGAACCTCGGTCGGGGTGGGGAATGGGACCAACGGTAGTGACAGTGTTTACGGGGAGCCGTCCCGACCGGACAGCGGGCCGGCGCGAAATCTCGGTTAACGGTTGCAGTGTCCGACGAACGGCTCGGCGGGCGGGGCGGTGAGCACGCCGTACAACTCCGGCCGCCGCCAGTTCACCCGGTCCACCTCGTACTCGCCGGGGATGTTCACCACCTTTTTCTGGCGGGCGGCGGCCGGGTCGAGGGTGGCGTAGATGATGTCGTCGCGGTCGTGGTCGGCCGTCGCCAGCGGGGTGCCCGACGGGTGGTGAATGGAACTCCGCCCGATGTAGGTGAACCCGCTCTCGGTGCCGACGCGGTTGCACGCGGCGAAGTACACGCCGTTCTCCAGCGCCCGCGCCGGCGGCATCACCCGCGCGGTAGTCATCGCCTTTTCCGCCCAGTTGGTCGGCAGCACGATCAGGTCGGCCCCGAGGAGCGCCAGCACCCGCGGGAACTCGGGGAAGCCGCCGTCGAAGCAGACGCCCACGCCCACCTTCAGCCCGTCCAGGTCGAACACTTCAATCGGGCCGGGGCCGGGGTCGGTGAACTTGTCCGCCCCGACGCACGGCAGGTGAGTCTTGCGGTAGCACCCCACCAGCCCGGCCGGGCCGACCACCGCCGCCGAGTTGTACAGCTTGTCGCCGGCCGTCTCGAACAGGCCGAACACGCACCACACGCCGCGGGCGGCGCACGCCTCGGCCACGGCGGTCGTGGCCGGGCCGGGCACGGTCTCGGCGACGGCCCGCACCGCCGCCCGCGAGGCGAACCCGTACCCGCTGAGCACGCACTCGGGGAAGACGATCAAGTTGGCCCCGGCGTCGGCGGCCGTGTGCAGCTTGGCCAGGAGCATGGCCAGGTTGCCGGCGGTGTCGGCGAGTGTGCAGTCGGTCTGCACGACGGCGAGCGCGGTCGGGGGCATGGGAAAGGCTCCGGCGGGTGTGGCTGGCGAGCGGCGGGCCGGCCGGCCCCGGTTGGGGGGGGCGACCCGGCGGACGGGCCCCC